>NZ_RHJJ01000015.1:0-119788 GCF_004212225.1 Escherichia sp. E14V7 | reverse complement strand
GCGTCAGTCCTTGCGGGGAGCCGGAGTTCGTAATCTTGCTCTGGTGATACAATGCTGAATAAATAACATTAAAAATTTCAAATAAAATGGTTTAACCCAATATGAACTTTATGAGTATTATTAGAATAATTTTACCTTTCTGTATCTTTTTGAGTATTTTACTTTACTCTGGAAGGGCGGATTGTGTTTTTTTATTTACTATTGAATACACACTTACAAGTGTGGCAATCTTTCTAATAAAGAGAAAGTTTGTAAGCAATGCTTTGTGGGGGATTTATCTCTCCATTTTAGGTGTGCAGGCAGCGTCGCTATTTAGTTCAGGACAATATTTGATGCCTCTTGCTTTGTCGAATGCTGCAGAAATTGAATCCCTAGGTATTGGTGAGGTAATTAAAGTTTTTTTTGTTTTTATTTTATTTGTTATAGTTTCATTCCTTACGATGCCTTCAGGTGCTCTAATCGAGCGTATTAAATATTATAAATTTAATCTTCTCTGTATAGTATTATTGCTTGTGTGTTCTTTCATAAGTGCGGGGCCAGTATATGCTTTTTATGAAACGGCAAAATTGTTCTATTTACAGCAAACTTTTGAGCCTAGTAAGAAGATCGGAGATGCAGGGAAATCTTTTTTAAAAAGAAGTGTTTTTATTAACCCTATAGGAAATAACTACAATTTCAAAGGTCGTAATGTTATTGTAATATTTACTGAGGGGGTTTCATCTGAAATTATGGGCAGCTCAAAACCTGGAGCATTTTCAGTTACGCCTAATTTAAATAAGTTATCTACTGAAGCACTAAGCTTTAAAAACTATTATAACCATACAGCTGCAACCTTTCGCGGGTTAAGAGGTCAGTTAACTTCTGGCTATCAATTTCGGGATGGTTTTACTGATACTGGTACTGGTATTGGACAATTATCTAACTCAGAAATTAATAATATTTATCTTCACCGTCAAACCTCATTACCGGATATATTGAAAGAGTATGGTTATAAAAGTTATTTTATAGCATCCACCGAAAAAAACAACCCACTCAACACAATGTTGAAAACACTTAATTTTGATAAAGTTCTTGGTATGGGGGATTTTATTGGTTATCAACGAGACAGAATGACGGATAAGCAAACATTTAATGCACTGCAATATTTTTTACGTTCTCAGGAAAATAAAAAAGAACACTTCTTTATTGGTGTCTATCCATCTGGTACTCATCATGGTCAAGATAGTCCAAATGAAAAATATTTTGATGGTAAGAACCCGCTCTACAATAAATTCTATAACTATGATTTTCAGTTAGGGAAATTTGTTGACTTCTTTAGGCGTAGTTCATTTTATAATAATACATTGTTAATAATAACGTCAGATCATTCAACATTTCCTTCGACAGAATATAAAAAAGCATTTAATAGCGATTCTCGTTACTTTGTAGGCGAAATACCATTTCTGGTTATTGGAGGAGATATCACTCCTGAAACTTTGGATGCAGACGGTAAAAATTCATTAAGCTTTGCGCCAACAATATTGCACATGTTAGGGATTCAGTATTCAATGAACTATTTTTTGGGATGTTCTCTTTTTGATAAGGAATGCACATCGCCATTTTCACATCTTTCTGCTATTGGTAGTGACTATTTCATTACAAGCAAAGAAAATCATGTTGAACTAATACCAAATAATAGTGATAGTGAATTAATAAAACTTGCTGAACGTTTTTATAATATCAGTGGATAAGTAGATGATTGGGTAAGAAGTAATCGATCCCCTAATTATGAAAAATATGAGTGTAAAATAAGATATAAATTAAGCTATTCTTTATCTTAAATAAGCCGCAACCCCGCGGTGACCACCCCTGACAGGAGTAAACAATGTCAAAGCAACAGATCGGCGTCGTCGGTATGGCAGTGATGGGACGCAACCTCGCGCTCAACATCGAAAGCCGTGGTTATACCGTCTCTATTTTCAACCGCTCCCGTGAAAAGACGGAAGAAGTTATTGCCGAAAATCCAGGCAAGAAACTGGTTCCTTACTATACGGTGAAAGAGTTCGTTGAATCTCTTGAAACGCCTCGTCGCATCCTGTTAATGGTGAAAGCAGGTGCAGGCACGGATGCTGCTATTGATTCCCTGAAACCATATCTCGATAAAGGCGATATCATCATTGATGGTGGTAATACCTTCTTCCAGGACACCATTCGTCGTAACCGCGAGCTTTCTGCAGAAGGCTTTAACTTCATCGGTACGGGGGTTTCCGGTGGTGAAGAGGGCGCGCTGAAAGGACCTTCTATCATGCCTGGTGGGCAGAAAGAAGCCTATGAACTGGTTGCACCTATCCTGACCAAAATCGCCGCCGTGGCTGAAGATGGTGAACCGTGCGTTACCTATATTGGTGCCGATGGCGCAGGTCACTATGTGAAGATGGTTCACAACGGTATTGAATACGGTGATATGCAACTGATTGCTGAAGCCTATTCTCTGCTGAAAGGTGGTCTGAATCTCTCTAACGAAGAACTGGCACAAACCTTTACCGAGTGGAATAACGGTGAACTGAGCAGCTACCTGATCGACATCACTAAAGACATCTTCACCAAGAAAGATGAAGACGGTAATTACCTGGTTGATGTGATCCTGGATGAAGCAGCAAACAAAGGTACGGGTAAATGGACCAGTCAGAGCGCGCTGGATCTAGGCGAACCACTGTCGTTGATTACTGAGTCTGTGTTTGCTCGTTATATCTCTTCCCTGAAAGATCAGCGCGTAGCCGCGTCTAAAGTACTGTCGGGTCCACAAGCGCAGCCAGCAGGCGACAAAGCAGAGTTCATCGAAAAAGTTCGCCGTGCGCTTTATCTGGGTAAGATTGTTTCTTACGCGCAGGGCTTCTCGCAGTTACGTGCGGCGTCTGAAGAGTACAACTGGGATCTGAATTATGGTGAAATTGCGAAGATCTTCCGTGCCGGTTGTATCATTCGCGCTCAGTTCCTGCAGAAAATCACGGATGCTTACGCCGAAAATCCGAAGATTGCTAACCTGCTGTTAGCCCCGTACTTTAAGAAAATTGCCGACGATTACCAGCAAGCTCTGCGTGATGTTGTTGCTTATGCGGTGCAGAACGGTATTCCAGTACCTACCTTCTCTGCAGCGGTTGCTTATTATGACAGCTATCGTGCCGCAGTACTGCCTGCAAACTTGATTCAGGCACAGCGTGACTATTTCGGTGCGCATACCTATAAGCGCATTGATAAAGAAGGTGTATTCCACACGGAATGGCTGGATTAATCTGATTTAATCAGTATTAAACTAAGGCCCGGCATTTATCGCCGGGCTTTTTTTTGCTATCAATCTTATTGCTTTAAATTCATTGCTTAATACTAACTTAATAAATAGCAGCTATTCTTATAAAGAAAATCTGAAATGTTTTTCGTTTCGTTGACCAGACATCATCGTGGCGTTAAAACTTTTAACTCTTATCAGGATGCTAAAACATCATGATTCATAGTTAAGTTAATTCTGAGAGCATGAAATGAAAATTACCATTTCCGGAACCGGTTATGTTGGCCTGTCTAATGGGCTATTAATCGCACAAAATCATAACGTTGTAGCATTAGATATTTTACCATCTCGCGTTGCAATGCTAAATGATCGGATATCTCCTATTGTTGATAAAGAAATTCAGCAATTTTTGCAATCAGACAAAATACGTTTTAATGCCACGTTAGATAAAAAAGAAGCCTACCGGAATGCTGATTATGTAATCATCGCAACCCCGACCGACTATGATCCTAAAACCAATTATTTCAATACATCCAGCGTAGAATCAGTAATTAAAGATGTTACAGAAATAAACCCTCATGCAGTAATGATTATTAAGTCCACGGTTCCGGTAGGTTTTACGGCCGCGATGCAAAAAAAATTCAAGACAGAGAACATCATCTTCTCCCCTGAATTCCTCCGAGAAGGCAAAGCCCTTTACGATAACCTTCATCCTTCCCGTATTGTGATAGGCGAACGTTCTGAACGTGCACAGCGGTTTGCCGCGTTATTACAGGAAGGGGCAGTTAAGCAAAATATCCCGACTCTGTTTACTGATTCAACAGAAGCAGAGGCCATTAAACTTTTTGCCAATACTTACCTTGCCATGCGCGTGGCGTACTTTAACGAGCTGGACAGTTATGCAGAAAGCCTGGGATTGAACACCCGTCAAATCATTGAAGGTGTTTGTCTTGATCCGCGTATCGGCAATCATTACAACAATCCATCATTTGGTTACGGTGGTTACTGTTTGCCGAAAGATACCAAGCAGCTTCTGGCAAATTACCAGTCTGTGCCAAACAATATCATTTCTGCCATCGTTGAAGCTAACCGTACCCGCAAAGACTTTATTGCCGATGCTATCTTGTCGCGCAAACCAAAAGTCGTAGGGATATATCGCCTAATTATGAAGAGCGGTTCAGATAACTTTCGTGCGTCTTCCATTCAGGGGATCATGAAGCGTATCAAAGCTAAGGGGGTAGAAGTGATTATCTATGAACCGGTAATGAAGGAAGAAATGTTTTTCAATTCACGTCTGGAACGTGATCTCGCGACTTTTAAGCAACAGGCTGATGTCATTATCTCTAATCGAATGTCAGAAGAGCTTAAAGATGCAGCAGACAAGGTCTACACCCGCGATCTTTTCGGTAGCGATTAACTATCTGTAATCAGATGATTTTTGGCGGTAGTTGGTATCTATGTTCATGTAACAATTCATTATATTTATTGTTTATCCTATGGCATTCATACGGATTATCGCTAAACTATGGCGACCTGAAATTTTCCGTCTGTTAGGGTAATGATGAAAGTTGAAAATAATAATATTTCTGGGCACAACAATGACCCGGAACAGATTGATTTAATTGATTTACTGATGCAACTGTGGCGTGGGAAGATGACCATTATCGCCACAATCATTGTGGCTATCGTGTTGGCTATTGGATACTTGGCAGTAGCGAAAGAGCAATGGACATCAACAGCCATTGTCACTCAGCCCGATGTGGGGCAAATTGCCGGTTATAACAACGCCATGAATGTAATTTATGGCCAGGCTGCGCCAAAAGTAGCTGATTTACAGGAGGCGTTGATTGGTCGCTTCAGTTCCGCTTTCTCTGCATTAGCGGAAACGCTGGATAATCAGGAAGAACGCGAAAAACTGACTATCGAGCCCGCTGTTAAAAACCAGCCGTTACCGTTAGCTGTTTCTTATGTCGGGCACACTGCGGCGGATGCACAGAAAAAGCTGGCTGAATACATTCAACAAGTTGATGACCGAGTGAATGAAGAGCTGGAGAAAGACCTGAAGGATAATATCGCTTTGGGTATGAAAACCTTGCAGGACTCCCTGAAAACTCAGGAAGTGGTGGCTCAGGAGCAAAAAACGCTGCGTATCCGCCAGATTCAGGAAGCGTTGCAGTATGCGAATCAGGCGCAGGTAACAAAGCCGCAGATTCAGCAGACTGGTGAAAATATTACTCAGGATACGTTGCTTTTGTTAGGTAGCGAAGCGCTGGAGTCGATGATAAAGCATGAAGCGACCCGTCCGCTGGTTTTCTCGCCTGGTTACTATCAGACTCGTCAAAACCTGCTGGATATCGAAAGTCTGAAGGTTGATGATCTTGATATTCATGCCTACCGTTACGTTATGAAACCCACACTGCCAATTCGTCGCGATAGCCCGAAAAAGGCCATCACACTGATTCTGGCTGTACTGCTGGGCGGCATGGTTGGCGCGGGAATTGTGCTGGGGCGTAATGCTCTGCGTAATTACAACGCGAAGTAATCTTTTCGGTTTTAAAGAAAATGGGCAGGGTGGTGACACCTTGCCCGTTTTTTTGCCGGATGCGACAACAACATCACATCCGGTCAGCCTGCAACTCACTGATGCCGTTTACGCAGGTTCTCAATTACCGTCGTTAAGTCCAGATCCTGATCCTGCAATAGCACCAGCAGGTGATACATCAAATCCGATGCCTCGTTGGTCAGTTCAAAGCGGTCATTTACCGTCGCGGCCAGTGCGGTTTCCACGCCTTCTTCGCCCACTTTCTGCGCAATGCGCTTGGTGCCGCTGGCATACAGTTTGGCAGTGTAAGAGGTTTCCGGGTCGGCAGATTTGCGTTCGGCGAGCAGTTGTTCCAGTTGATACAGAAACAGCCACTGGTGAGCGGTGTTGCCGAAGCAGCTGCTGGTGCCTTTGTGGCAGGTCGGGCCGATGGGATTCGCCAGCACCAGTAACGTGTCGTTGTCGCAGTCCGGGGCAATACTCACCACATTGAGAAAATTGCCCGACGTTTCGCCTTTGGTCCACAGTCGCTGTTTAGTGCGCGAGAAGAAGGTGACTTTGCCGCTTTCGATGGTTTTGTCTAAGGCTTCCGGGTTCATGTAGCCCAGCATTAACACTTCGCCGGATACCGCGTGTTGCACAATCACCGGCATCAGTCCGTCGGTTTTTTCCCAGTCCAGTTCGCGGCGTTGTTGTTCTGTTAACATATCCTGATCTCCACGCCCTGTGTTGCCAGGTACGCTTTTAATTCACCAATATTGATTATTTGTTTGTGGAATACCGAAGCTGCCAGCGCGCCGTCAACGTCGGCATCGCGGAAGGCTTCAAGGAAGTGCTCCATAGTGCCCGCGCCGCCGGAGGCAATCAGCGGAACGTGGCAGACTTCACGCACTTTTCTCAGTTGTTCGAGGTCGTAACCGTTACGCACGCCGTCCTGATTCATCATGTTGAGGACGATTTCTCCGGCACCGCGTTTTTGCACTTCCTCTACCCAGTCGAGTGTTTCCCACTGAGTGACGCGGGTGCGGCTTTCATCGCCGGTATATTGATTCACATGATATTTACCGGTTTCGGCGTCGTACCAGGTATCAATGCCGACCACAATACACTGCACGCCAAAGCGATCCGCTAGGCGAGTAATTAATGTTGGGTCTGCCAGCGCAGGGGAGTTGATGGAAATTTTATCCGCGCCAAAGGAAAGAATTTTGGCGGCGTCATCCAGCGATTTAATCCCACCCGCCACGCAGAACGGAATGTCGATTACTTCCGCCACGCGAGATACCCAGCTTTTATCTACTACACGGCCATCGCTGGAAGCGGTGATATCGTAGAACACCAGTTCGTCTGCACCTTCTTCGGCGTAGCGTTTTGCCAGCGGCACGATATCGCCAATGATTTCATGGTTACGAAACTGTACGCCTTTCACCACCTGACCATCACGAACGTCGAGACATGGGATTATGCGTTTTGCCAGCATGCGATGGCCTCCTTCACGGTGAATTTACCTTCCAGTAATGCCCGACCAACTATTACGCCGCGTACGCCAGTACCACGCAGGGCAGCGACATCATCAATGTCGCCAATGCCGCCGGAGGATTGAAATGCCACCTGCGGATATCTGGCGCAGACTTCCTCATATAAAGAGACGTTAGAACCTGCCAGCGTGCCGTCGCGCGAGATATCGGTACACAGCACATGTTTCAGGCCGACGGGCAGATAGGTTTCCACCAGTTGTTCCAGCGAAACGCCCGAGTTCTCTTGCCAGCCGCTAACCGCCACCTGCTTGTTGCCTTGCTCGTCAATGCGTACATCCAGCGCCAGCACTAACGCATCCGCACCGAAGCGTTCAAACCAGCCTTTCACCATTTCTGGTGATTTCACTGCGGTGGAGCCGACCACCACGCGCGCAACGCCTGCTTCCAGTAACGTCGCCACATCTTCTTTGCTACGCACGCCGCCACCAACCTGCACAGGGACGTTAACGCCTGCGACCAGCGTTTTAATCAGAGAAATTTGTCGTTTAGCCGGATCTTTTGCCCCAGTCAGATCCACCAGATGCAGCACTTCGGCACCTTGTGCAGCGTAATCCTGTAAACGCGGCAGCGGGTCGTTACCGTAATCGCGCTGTTTGCCGTAATCGCCCTGATGGAGACGCACCACGGTGCCGTCGATTAAATCTAATGCCGGAATAATCATCACATCTCCAGGAAGTTTTTCAGCAGCTTAGCGCCAGCGGCACCAGAACGCTCCGGGTGGAACTGCACGCCGTAGAAGTTATCTTTTTGTACCGCCGCGGTGAATGGTTCGCCGTAATTACACTGGGCAATGGTCCACGGATTGACCGACATTGCGTAACTGTGAACAAAGTAAAAGTACGCGCCGTCTTCAATCCCCTGAAACAGGCGGTTGCCTGCCTGCGGGTAAACGCGGTTCCAGCCCATATGCGGCAGTGGCAGACCAAAGTCGGTCATTTTCGGCACGTCTTCGTCGATGATGCCCAGCAAGTCGACGCCGTTGCTCTCTTCGCTGCGCCGCCCCAGCAGTTGCATCCCTAAGCAGATGCCCAGCACCGGTTGGGTACAGGCTTTGATGAGATCAAACAGCTCGCGTTCACGCACCTGATCCATCGCTGCTTGCGCAGTGCCAACGCCGGGCAAAAACAGTTTATCGGCCAGCAACACCACGTCCGGGTCACGGCTGACTTTTGGTTCATAACCGTGACGTGCAATGGCCGACTTCACCGAGTTCAGGTTGGCGCAGCCGGTATCCAGGATCACCACGTTCATCACAGCACTCCTTTTGACGAGGGCAGGGTGTCGCCTTCCACGCGGATGGCCTGGCGCAGGGTGCGACCAAAGGCTTTGAACAGGCTCTCTACACGGTGGTGATCGTTTTTACCTTTGGTTTTCAGGTGCAGGGTCACGCCCATCGTGTATGAGAGCGAACGGAAGAAGTGTTCGATCATTTCGGTGCTGAGATCGCCCACGCGCTGGTAGGTAAATTCAGCTTTATATTCCAGGTGCGGGCGACCAGAGATATCCAGCGCGCAGCGGGCAAGGCATTCGTCCATCGGCAGCACAAAACCAAAGCGGCAAATACCGCGTTTGTCGCCAAGAGCAATTTTTAACGCTTCGCCCAGCGCCAGACCGGTATCTTCGACGGTGTGGTGATCGTCGATATAGAGATCGCCTTTGACGTTGATTTCCATGCGGAAACCGCCGTGGGTGGCAATCTGGTCCAGCATGTGATCAAAGAAGCCAACGCCGGTGTTAATCTTGCTGCCACCTTCGCGATCCAGCCACACCTGAACGTCAATCTGCGTCTCTTTGGTGTTACGTACTACGTGAGCGTAACGGTCGCGTTTAGTGAGCTGCTCGCCAATCATCGGCCAGTTCAGGGTTTCGCGGTCGTAGCGTAAACCATTAATGCCCATGTTTTCCGCCAGTTGAATATCGGTCGCGCGATCACCAATCACATAACTGTTAGCGCGATCCATCGCTTGCTCAGCCAGATAACGCTCCACCAGTTTTACTTTCGGCTTACGGCAGTCGCACTCATCTGCGGGCAGGTGCGGGCAAATCAGCACTTCATCAAACTGCACGCCTTGCGAGGTGAAGATCTGCATCATCAGGTTGTGCGGGCCTTCGAAATCCGCCTGCGGGAAACTTTGTGTTCCAAGACCATCCTGATTAGTGATCATCACCAGCTTGTAGCCCGCTTTTTGCAGCCTCAGCAGCTCCGGGATCACGCCAGGTTCAAAGGCGAGTTTGTCAAAACGGTCCACCTGAAAATCACTCGGCGGTTCGCTAATCAGGGTTCCATCGCGATCGATAAAAAGATACTTCTGACTCATCAAACTTGCTCCGCACGTAAGGCGTCAATGACGCGCTGGCTTTCTTCACGGGTTCCGACGGTAATTCGCAGGCAGCCGCTTAAAGAGGGTTGTTTATTCTGATCACGTAAGATAATGCCCTGATCCCACAAAGATTTAAACACTGCACTGGAGGCTTTAAAGCGCGCCAGAATGTAGTTGGTTTCAGAGTCGAAAACCTGCTCTACGCAGGGGATCTCTTTCAGTGCGGCAATCAGGTATTCGCGTTCTGCAATAATTTGCGTCACTCGTTCGCGCATAGCGACGATTCCCTGCGGGCTTAACGCCTGGGCCGCAATGTCGGCAACCGGCGTCGAGAGCGGGTAGGGGGCGATCACTTTCATCAGCAGGTTGATGACTTCTTCGTTTGCCAGCGTAAATCCGCAACGAAGCCCCGCCAGAGCAAAAGCTTTCGACAGTGTGCGCAAAATAGCCAGGTGCGGATATTCCGCCAGCCAGCCAGCTAACGATGCCTGCGGGCAAAACTCGATATAAGCTTCATCGGCAACCACAATCGCCTTACCGCGGGTTAACTCCAGCAGGGTGCGAAAATCCTGCGGGTTGATCAGTTGCCCGGTCGGGTTATTGGGGCTGCAAACATAAACCACTTTTACGCCGTCTAGCTTGTCGGAAATGCCCTGAAAGTCCAGTTGCCAGTTGTCCAGCGTTGGCACTGTGCGGCACTCGACG
Source organism: Escherichia sp. E14V7 (assembly GCF_004212225.1). Lineage (NCBI taxonomy): Bacteria > Pseudomonadati > Pseudomonadota > Gammaproteobacteria > Enterobacterales > Enterobacteriaceae > Escherichia > Escherichia sp. E14V7. The sequence goes on along the minus strand of NZ_RHJJ01000015.1, from coordinate 109,420 downwards.
CCAATGGTTTCGGCGCTGACGCTGTACATGCCGTACGTTGGCGGGCAGTAGAGGATGGCGTCTCTACCTGGTTCGCAAAAAGCGCGAATCAGTAGTTCAATACCTTCGTCCGCGCCACGGCTGACCAGCACCTGCTCCGGCTTTACGCCTGCATATTGCGCGTAATTTTCAATCACCGCTTTCGGCTGACATTCCGGATAGCGGTTGAGCGTTTGCTGAGTGAGCTGAAACTCCACGGCTGTGGGATATTCGTTGGCGTTCAGCCAGACATCGCCGTTACCGCCCAGACGACGCGCTGACTGATACGGCGTCAGGTTGCGGACGTTTTCACGCGCTAAATCGGTAATAGTCACGGTGCTCATGCTTGCTCCTTAAGGGCGTTAACACGCAAAGTAACGGCATTTTTGTGGGCGGTCAGGCGCTCGGCGGCGGCCAGTGTTTCAATGGTTGCAGCCAGCGCGGAGAACCCTTCTTTCGACAGTTCCTGCACGGTCATGCGCTTCTGGAAATCCGCCAGCCCGAGGCTGGAACAGGTGGCGGTGTAACCGTAAGTCGGCAGCACGTGGTTGGTGCCGGAGGCGTAATCACCTGCCGATTCCGGTGACCAGTCACCAAGAAATACCGAACCGGCGCTGGTGATGCTATCGACCAGTTCGCGGGCGTTGCGGGTCTGAATGATCAGGTGCTCCGGGCCGTACTGGTTGGAGATCTCTACGCACTGCGCTAAATCGTTGGTCACGATCAGGCGGCTGGCGCTCAGTGCCTGACGTGCGGTTTCAGCTCTCGGCAGTTCTGCCAGCTGGCGTTCGACAGCTTCGGCAACGCGACGCGCCATATCAGCATCGGGCGTCAGTAAAATCACCTGTGAGTCCGGGCCGTGTTCAGCCTGGGAGAGCAAATCAGATGCCACGAAATCCGGCGTAGCGCCGCTGTCGGCAATGACCAGCACTTCCGACGGGCCTGCGGGCATATCGATCGCCGCACCGTCCAGACGCTGGCTTACCTGACGTTTTGCTTCGGTGACAAAGGCGTTGCCAGGCCCGAAGATCTTGTCCACTTTCGGCACAGATTCAGTACCAAACGCCAGTGCGGCAATGGCCTGTGCGCCGCCGACGTTAAACACGTCCTTTACGCCACACAGCTGCGCCGCGTAAAGGATCTCATCGGCAATCGGCGGCGGTGAGCACAGCACCACTTTTTTACAGCCCGCAATACGCGCCGGAGTCGCCAGCATTAATACCGTTGAGAAGAGCGGGGCGGAGCCGCCAGGAATATATAAACCCACCGAAGCCACCGGACGCGTGACCTGCTGGCAACGCACGCCTGGCTGCGTTTCTACATCTACCGGCGGCAGTTTTTGCGCAGTGTGGAAGGTTTCAATATTCTTTACTGCCACCGCCATCGCCTGTTTTAGCTCGTCGCTCAGGCGTTCGCTGGCGGCGGCGATCTCCTCAGCAGACACCTTCAACGCGGTAACCGTGGTTTTATCAAACTTCGCGCTGTATTCCCGCAGGGCGTCATCGCCGCGTGCTTTCACGTTATCGAGAATATCGTTAACAGTGCGGGTAATGCTTTCAGAAGCGGAGATCGCCGGGCGCATTAACAGCTGGTGTTGTTGCTCCGCAGTACAGCTATTCCAGTCAATGATTGTGTTAAAGCTCATGGCGATCACTCCATCATCTTCTCAATCGGCAGGACCAGGATTGAACTGGCACCCAGCGCTTTCAGTTTTTCCATCGTTTCCCAGAACAGGGTTTCGCTGCTGACCATGTGCATCGCTACGCGTTGTTGATCACCCGCCAGCGGCAGAATGGTTGGGCGTTCGGCACCTGGCAGCAGGGCGATGACTTCATCCAGACGTTCGGTCGGTGCGTGCATCATGATGTATTTTGATTCGCGTGCCTGGATCACCCCCTGAATACGGGTCAGCAGTTTGTCGATCAGTTGCTGTTTGGATTCTTCCATTTCGCCATCGCGCTGGATCAGGCAGGCTTTCGAGCGGTAGATAACTTCGACTTCGCGCAGGCCGTTAGCTTCCAGCGTGGCACCGGTGGAAACCAGATCGCAAATCGCATCCGCCAGTCCGGCGCGCGGGGCGACTTCAACAGAACCGTTTAGTAAGCAGGATTTAAAAGAGATGCCTTTCTGGTCGAGATAACGCTTGAGCAGGTGAGGATAAGAGGTGGCGATACGTTTACCGTTTAAGGAGAGCGGGCCATCCCAGGCTTCATCAACCGGCGTTGCCAGCGAAAGGCGGCAGCCGCCGAAATCCAGTCGACGCAGGGTAAAGTAGCGCGGATCTTCACCCTGGGCGCGGCGGTTAAGCAGTTCTTCTTCCAGCACGTTTTCGCCGATAATCCCAAGATCTACCACGCCGTCCATTACCAGACCGGGAATGTCGTCGTCACGCACGCGCAGAATATCAATCGGCATGTTTTCTGCCATCGCGATCAGGCGCTGGGTGTGAAGATTAATTTTAATGCCACAGCGCGCCAGTAATTCGCGTGAGTCATCGCTTAAACGGCCGGATTTCTGCATAGCTATGCGTAAACGAGTGTTGTCTGTCATTTTGTTATTCCTCTTTAAACCTGTCTGAACCGTTATCAACCGCGCAATAAAAAAGCCCCCGGAAGGTGATCTTCCGGGGGCTTTCTCATGCGTTCATGCACCACTGGAAGATCTGAATGTCTTCCAGCACACATCGCCTGAAAGACTAGTCAGGGTGATGGTGATGATGGTGGTGTTTAAATTGAACGCGTGTCATAAAAGTCTCTGTGAATGTTTATTCAACTGATGTCTTTTAACCTAAACCACTTTCACGTTAGAAAGCAAGGGCTTTTTTATATATTTTGTGGCGAGGGATTTGTTTAATGAATGAGCGGGGAAAGGAGGAGGGCTAAGAGTGAGTACTTTAAAAAAGTAATCGTGAAAACATGTCTTTAAAACCCTCAAGAACATTGTGTTCTGTAACTAAAGCGGGCTTTGTTCATGCCGGATGCGGCGTGAACGCCTTATCCGGCCAACAAATGTTGCGTAAATTCAATATATTGATGTTTTTGTAGGCCTGATAAGCGGAGCGCATCAGACAATTGTATAATTCTATATTTGCTAACAGTTTCGATTCATTCATAGAATGAATTGTCAGTTTTGATACGCTGGCGTAGCCTTATAGATCTAAGGTGTATCAGGAGAAAACGGATGAAAAAGGTCGCAATTGTCGGGTTAGGGTGGTTAGGCATGCCGCTGGCGATGTCACTTTCAGCGAGAGGCTGGCAAGTCACCGGGAGTAAAACTACACAAGATGGTGTAGAAGCGGCCCAAATGAGTGGCATTGATAGCTATCTGCTTCGCATGGAGCCCGATTTAGTTTGCGACTCTGACGATCTGGATGCCCTGATGGATGCCGATGCGCTGGTGATTACGCTTCCGGCACGCCGCAGCGGCCCCGGCGATGAGTTCTATTTACAAGCAGTGCAGGAGCTGGTGGATAGCGCGCTGGCTCATCGTATTCCCCGCATTATTTTTACCAGCTCAACGTCTGTCTATGGCGACGCACAAGGCACGGTGAAAGAAAACACTCCGCGTAATCCACTGACCCATAGTGGACGAGTGTTAAAAGAGCTGGAAGATTGGCTGCACAATTTACCCGGTACTTCGGTTGATATTTTGCGTCTTGCGGGGCTGGTCGGGCCAGGGCGTCATCCAGGACGCTTCTTTGCTGGAAAAACCGCGCCGGACGGTGAACATGGTGTGAATTTAGTTCACCTGGAAGATGTTATTGGCGCTATCACTCTGTTGTTACAGGCACCTAAAGGCGGACACATCTATAATATATGTGCGCCAGCTCACCCTGCGCGCAATGTTTTCTATCCGCAGATGGCCCGTTTACTGGGGCTGGAGCCTCCGCAGTTCAGAAATAGTCTGGACAGCGGCAAAGGTAAAATTATTGATGGTAGTCGGATCTGTAATGAACTGGGATTTGAATACCAGTATCCCGATCCGCTGGTAATGCCGCTGGAGTAAACCATCACGCCAGCAGGACGCCGCATACACTGCAAGGGGGCGTGTATGAAACCACTGCTGGATGTGTTGATGATCCTCGATGCCTTAGAAAAAGAGGGCAGTTTTGCGGCGGCGTCGGCCAAACTCTATAAGACGCCGTCCGCTCTGAGTTACACCGTTCACAAGCTGGAAAGCGACCTTAATATTCAATTGCTTGATCGTAGCGGTCACCGCGCTAAATTTACCCGTACCGGAAAGATGTTATTAGAGAAGGGGCGGGAAGTTCTCCACACTGTCCATGAGCTGGAAAAACAAGCGATCAAACTCCATGAAGGCTGGGAAAACGAACTGGTGATTGGTGTTGATGATACCTTTCCCTTTTCACTGCTTGCGCCACTTATTGAAGCCTTTTATCAACATCACAACGTCACGCGTCTGAAGTTTATCAATGGCGTTCTGGGCGGTTCCTGGGAGGCCCTGACCCAGGGCAGGGCCGATATTATTGTTGGCGCGATGCATGAACCACCCTCTTCCAGCGAATATGGTTTCTCGCGGTTGGGCGATCTGGAGCAAGTTTTCGCGATTGCGCCTCATCATCCGTTAGCTCTTGAAGAGGAACCGTTAAATCGCCGTATCATTAAACGCTATCGGGCGATTATCGTGGGTGATACTGCGCAGGCAGGTGCATCTACGGCATCACAACTTCTCGACGAACAAGAGGCCATTACCGTATTTGATTTTAAAACCAAACTGGAATTACAAATCAGCGGTCTTGGTTGCGGTTATTTACCGCGCTATCTGGCGCAACGTTTTCTCGATAGTGGTGCGTTAATTGAGAAGAAAGTGGTTGCGCAATCCCTCTTTGAACCCGTATGGATTGGATGGAATGAACAAACCGCAGGGCTTGCCAGTGCGTGGTGGCGTGATGAGATTTTAGCAAATAGTGCTATTGCTGGTGTTTATGCAAAATATGATGACGGAAAATCAGCCATTTAAATAAAAAATTATATGACAAGCCTCTCATTCTCTTGTCATTTACCCCCCATTTAGGCACAATGCGCCGCTGTCAAAAAATGACTAAAAACCGACGTTTCATCCGCGTCGGTTATTTTTTGCTTCAAACCAATCATTCATACCAAGAGGCCGGGCTTCGTACCGGATAGATATTTACTAAAAATCGACAGTTGTTGTCGCTGAGGAATCCAAAAAAATGGGGCAATTTTTTGCTTACGCGACGGTTATCACCGTAAAGGAGAATGACCATGTCGCATAACGTTACTCCAAACACCTCTCGCGTGGAATTGCGTAAAACGCTTACGTTAGTTCCGGTTGTAATGATGGGTCTTGCCTATATGCAGCCGATGACGCTGTTTGATACATTTGGTATCGTTTCAGGCCTCACGGATGGTCACGTGCCGACAGCCTATGCGTTCGCATTGATTGCGATCCTGTTTACGGCTCTGAGCTACGGGAAGCTGGTTCGCCGCTATCCTTCTGCTGGCTCTGCATACACTTACGCCCAGAAATCCATTAGCCCGACGGTTGGCTTTATGGTGGGTTGGTCTTCTCTGCTCGACTATCTGTTCGCGCCGATGATCAACATTCTGCTGGCGAAAATCTATTTTGAAGCTCTGGTGCCTTCTATCCCATCGTGGATGTTTGTGGTGGCGCTGGTGGCCTTTATGACCGCCTTTAACCTGCGTAGTCTGAAATCCGTAGCGAACTTCAACACCGTAATCGTGGTGTTGCAGGTAGTGCTGATCGCGGTGATTCTGGGCATGGTTGTTTATGGCGTATTTGAAGGTGAAGGCGCTGGTACGCTGGCGAGCACGCGTCCGTTCTGGTCTGGCGATGCGCATGTTATCCCGATGATTACCGGTGCGACGATTCTGTGCTTCTCCTTTACCGGCTTTGACGGTATCAGCAACTTGTCGGAAGAAACCAAAGATGCAGAGCGCGTGATCCCGCGTGCGATTTTCCTGACCGCGCTGATTGGCGGCATGATCTTCATCTTTGCAACTTACTTCCTGCAACTGTACTTCCCGGATATCTCTCGCTTTAAAGATCCGGATGCATCACAGCCTGAAATCATGCTGTACGTTGCGGGCAAAGCGTTCCAGGTTGGCGCGCTGATCTTCTCCACCATTACCGTACTGGCGTCCGGTATGGCGGCGCACGCAGGCGTAGCCCGTCTGATGTACGTAATGGGTCGTGACGGCGTGTTCCCGAAAAGCTTCTTCGGTTATGTACACCCGAAATGGCGTACTCCGGCGATGAATATTATCCTGGTTGGCGCGATTGCTCTGCTGGCAATCAACTTTGACCTGGTAATGGCAACGGCGCTGATTAACTTTGGTGCGCTGGTGGCGTTCACCTTCGTTAACCTGTCGGTTATCTCGCAGTTCTGGATCCGTGAGAAGCGTAACAAGACGCTGAAAGATCACTTCCAGTATCTGTTCCTGCCGATGTGTGGTGCGCTGACTGTAGGTGCGCTGTGGGTTAACCTGGAAGAAAGCTCAATGGTTCTGGGGCTGATCTGGGCGGCTATCGGTCTGATTTACCTGGCTTGCGTGACTAAGAGCTTCCGCAACCCGGTTCCGCAGTACGAAGACGTTGCATAATCTTACAAGCCGGATGACATAATCATCCGGTAAATCTAAAAAAGCCGGAGAGATATAAACTCCGGCTTTTTTGTTTCAGACGATCTCTTCCGCGTACTGCCAAAGCGCTTTTAACAGCGCTACTTTCTCTTTGTCATCGGCATATTGTTGTGCCAGCATCTGCAATTCATCAGCATAACCTTGCAAAAATTCTGCTGTGAAGACCTGACGGCGGTGCTCCAGCCAGCGTTGCTGCTCGGCGTAATCCAGCGTCCCCGGGAAGTTACGCGCCCGATAATTGAACAACAGTTTCTCAATACGTTTATCGACAAAGGTGATATCCAGTGCCGGTAAATTACGCGGCTCGGTTTCCAGGACAATTTTCATTGCTGCGCGATCGGCGTCACTGAAAAAGCCATTATAGAGCTGTGCATCGACGTTATCTGAAGGTGTAAATGGTTCGGCTTCAGCAAATATCGCCACTACTTTTTCGCGGACTTGCGGGTTATCACGCAGAATTTTCAGGTTATCGAGACAATGCTGACGATTAATTCCCAGTCGGTCGGCATCTTCCGGGCGCAGCGTATTCGCCTGCGCCAGCACCGGGCATTTATTGATATGCACCAGTTTAACCGGGATTGCGGCGTTATCGCCCAGATCGGCCTTTGCGGTGTACAGACGCTCGCGCAGCGTGTCGCTGTCCAGCTCCAGGAGTGGCGAGATATCTCCCGCCAAATCCACCATAATCACGGCATTGCGATTTTCAGGATGCCACGCCAGTGGCGCCACCCAGCTGGTATTGCCGCGCCATGCGCCAAACATACCGGAAACATGTACCAGCGGTTTCATCTGCGGCACATCAATCAACGCCGTCAGTTTGTGCTTATTACGATGGGTAAAGAGATAATCAAACAGGCGTGGTTGACGTGTTTTCACCAACTTCGCCATCGCAATAGTGGCGTACACATCGGCCATCGCATCGTGGGCGTTGCTATGTTCAATACCATTAGCTTTGGTTAAATGTTCAAGTCGAAAGCTCGGTAAACCATCTTCATTTTCAGGCCAGTTAATCCCCTCCGGTCGCAGGGCATAACAGGCACGCATCACGTCAAGCAGATCCCAGCGAGAGTTATCATGCTGCCAACTCCAGGCATAGGGATCGTAAAAATTACGATAAAAGATATTGCGCGTCACTTCGTCGTCAAAACGCACATTGTTGTAACCAAGAATACAGGTCTTCGGTACGGTAAAAAGCGAGTGAATACGGGCGGCAAAGGCAGCTTCGTTTTCCCCTTTTGCACGCGCTTCCTGTGGCGTGATTCCGGTGATTAACACCGCCCCTGGCTGGGGTAAATAATCGTCCGCAGGCTTACAGTAAAAGACTTCAGGTTCGCCGATAATATTGAATTCGCTATCAGTGCGAATGGCGGCAAACTGCGCAGGGCGATCTAACGCGGGGTGCGTGCCAAAGGTTTCGTAATCATGAAACAAAAAGGTAGATTGTTGCTTACCGTCATTCATCGTTAGGTTAAATCCGTTATTTCTGTTGTATGCCAGAGTATCAAATATCACCGTGCTAATCAGCTTTAGAGCGATATTTTGGCTGCGTGTGGAAACAGATAATGTCAGATTAAAATGAGATAAATGTCACATTTTCTTGCACTTTATTCCAGCCAGTTCATCAGGATTTCCGTAAAAAGAACAGCTATTGGAAACACCTGAGGATTTGCTGTTGAAACGCCGTCTTATTATTGCTGCTTCTTTGTTCGTTTTTAATTTATCGTCTGGTTTTGCGGCGGAAAATATTCCCTTTTCACCCCAACCTCCGGAGATTCATGCGGGATCATGGGTTTTGATGGATTACACAACCGGACAGATCCTCACGGCGGGTAATGAGCACCAACAACGTAACCCTGCCAGCCTGACTAAGCTAATGACGGGCTATGTCGTCGATCGCGCTATCGATAGCCATCGCATAACACCAGACGATATTGTCACTGTGGGACGCGATGCGTGGGCGAAAGATAATCCTGTTTTTGTCGGCTCTTCACTGATGTTTTTGAAAGAGGGCGATCGTGTTTCGGTACGTGATTTAAGCCGTGGATTAATTGTGGATTCCGGCAATGACGCCTGTGTGGCGCTTGCGGATTATATTGCCGGGGGGCAACGGCAGTTCGTCACAATGATGAACAATTACGCTGAAAAGTTGCATTTACAGGATACCCATTTTGAAACGGTTCACGGTCTGGATGCGCCGGGCCAGCATAGCTCAGCCTATGATTTAGCTGTGCTTTCTCGCGCCATCATCCACGGCGAACCTGAGTTTTACCACATGTACAGCGAAAAAAACCTTACCTGGAACGGAATCACCCAGCAAAACCGAAACGGGCTATTGTGGGATAAAACCATGAACGTTGACGGCCTGAAAACCGGGCATACATCCGGGGCCGGGTTTAATCTCATTGCTTCGGCTGTGGATGGGCAACGCCGTCTCATTGCAGTGGTAATGGGGGCCGACAGCGCAAAAGCTCGCGAAGAAGAGGCTAGAAAATTACTGCGTTGGGGGCAGCAAAACTTTACTACGGTGCAAATTTTGCACCGTGGGAAAAAGGTCGGTACGGAACGCATCTGGTATGGTGATAAAGAAAACATCGCACTGGGAACGGAACAAGAATTCTGGATGGTGCTGCCGAAAGCGGAAATCCCAAATATCAAAGCAAAATATACCCTTGATGGTAAAGAACTAACTGCGCCAGTTGCTGCTCACAAGCGAGTAGGGGAAATTGAACTGTACGACCGCGATAAATTGGTTGCGCATTGGCCATTGGTTACCCTGGAGTCTGTCGGTGAAGGCGGTATGTTTTCCAGGTTGAGCGATTATTTCCACCATAAATCCTGACCTTTATTTAGCGCCGACTGGCAGGAGTGCGAGTCTGCTCGCATAATCAACACTCATTCCTTGTGGTATTTACATTGCAAAATACACTGTACAAAAAAACAGTGTATGTGGAGGCGTCATGAACTACGAGATTAAGCAGGAAGATAAACGTACCGTTGCAGGTTTCCATCTCGTTGGCCCGTGGGAACAAACGGTGAAGAAAGGTTTTGAGCAGTTGATGATGTGGGTAGACAACAAAAAAGTTGTGCCTAAGGAATGGATCGCCGTCTATTACGATAACCCAGATGAAACACCTGCCGAAAAGTTACGTTGTGACACGGTGGTTTCCCTGGAGAACAACTTCACTCTACCGGAAAACAGTGAAGGCGTGATCCTGACGGAAATCTCCGGTGGGCAATATGCGGTTGCCGTTGCCCGCGTAGAAGGCGATGATTTTTCTACGCCATGGTATCAGTTTTTTAATACTCTCTTGCAAGACAGTGCTTATCAGATGTCACCTAAGCCCTGTTTCGAAGTTTATCTTAATAACGGAGCGGAAGACGGCTATTGGGATATTGAAATGTATGTCGCAGTGCAGCCGAAAATGGGTTAATGCTGGTGCAACAACAGGGTGTTAACCTGATTGCTTCGCTGTTTTTCGTCATGTAAAAGGGTAAAATTGGCCTTCAGACTTCTGATAATCCCTTCGGGAATGTTCCTGATTACTTGTTGTAAGTCGGCTGGACACCTGGTTTAGTGTCTGGCCGCAGTAATCGTTCTGAGTTAACTTTATCCTTATTTAACGGAGTTCCAGCGTGCGAGCTGATAAGTGCCTTAGTCCGTTTGAAATTCGTGTGTACCGTCATTACCGTATCGTGCATGGTACTCGCGTCGCGCTAGCATTCCTGCTGACTTTTCTCATCATTCGCCTGTTTACCATCCCGGAAAGCACCTGGCCGCTGGTCACTATGGTAGTGATCATGGGGCCTATCTCGTTTTGGGGTAACGTCGTCCCTCGCGCCTTTGAACGTATTGGCGGTACGGTGTTGGGGTCGATTTTAGGTCTTATCGCTCTGCAACTGGAGTTAATCTCTTTACCGTTGATGTTAATCTGGTGTGCAGCAGCCATGTTCCTTTGCGGCTGGTTGGCACTGGGCAAGAAACCTTATCAAGGCTTATTGATTGGTGTGACGCTGGCGATTGTTGTTGGTTCCCCGACAGGTGAAATTGATACGGCATTATGGCGAAGCGGCGATGTGATCCTCGGCTCTTTACTGGCAATGTTGTTTACCGGTATCTGGCCACAACGGGCGTTCATCCACTGGCGCATTCAACTGGCGAAAAGTCTGACCGAATATAATCGGGTCTATCAATCAGCATTCTCACCAAACTTACTCGAACGCCCACGTCTGGAAAGCCATCTACAAAAACTCCTGACCGATGCCGTGAAAATGCGTGGGCTGATTGCACCCGCCAGCAAAGAAACCCGTATTCCAAAATCGATATATGAAGGTATCCAGACGATTAACCGTAATCTGGTTTGTATGCTGGAGCTGCAAATCAATGCTTACTGGGCCACGAGGCCCAGTCATTTCGTGCTACTGAATGCGCAAAAACTGCGCGACACACAGCAAATGATGCAGCAAATAGTGCTGACTCTTGTTCATGCCCTGTACGAAGGTAATCCACAGCCGGTTTTTGCTAATACAGAAAAACTGAACGATGCTGTGGAAGAGTTGCGCCAGTTGCTCGCTAATCATCATGATCTGAAAGTCGTTGAGACGCCGATTTATGGCTATGTATGGCTAAACATGGAAACGGCGCATCAACTGGAGTTGCTGTCAAATCTGATTTGTCGGGCTTTGCGCAAATAAATTCCGACCTTCAGAATCAAATTGTTGCTGCTTCGATTCAGCAAGGATAAAGGGTATGATAGTGAATAGGGATAAAAGCATTGTCATCTGCGGCAGCTATGAGTAATGTTGGCCCTAACGAATAGCGGTTGCTTAAACGAATCCGACTCTCACATTATCAGGGGTATAAAAATGGAAACTACCAAGCCTTCATTCCAGGACGTGCTGGAATTTGTTCGTCTGTTCCGCCGTAAGAACAAACTGCAACGTGAAATCCAGGACGTTGAGAAAAAGATCCGTGACAACCAGAAACGTGTCCTGCTGCTCGACAACCTGAGCGACTACATCAAACCTGGTATGAGCGTTGAAGCAATTCAGGGCATCATCGCCAGCATGAAAGGCGACTATGAAGATCGTGTTGATGATTACATCATCAAAAATGCTGAGCTCTCCAAAGAACGCCGCGATATCTCCAAAAAGCTGAAAGCTATGGGCGAAATGAAAAACGGCGAAGCGAAGTAATTTCTACTTTATTCAATGAGGATTGCCGGGCAATCCTCATTGTTCATTGATTCTTTTCTCCGTGTCGTAAGTCATCATTCCCATCTCATAACATATTGAAATTTCTGGCTTAACGACTGCCTTCTTCTGTATGCAACAAGGCAAGAAGTTCTGCAACCCCGATGTTATTTACCGCACTGGTCACTAACACCTTTCGTGCTCCAGCTTCCCGTAGCCAGCATTTCACCAAAGATATCTGTTCTTCACTGGCTAAATCCACTTTGGTGACTACCCCAATGACCGGGCGATTCATTGACGTGGTAAAGCCTGGCGAAAAAGGTGACCACGGTGCGTCCGCATTAAGCACCAGCGCGATAATGTCTGCTTCACAGGCGCTGACCAGCAGCGCACTGTAAAGACTGCGGTTTTCGAGGTATTCCCCGGGAGTGTCAATGGTGGCCGGTGACCAGACGATAGCCTGCGTTTTCTGATACTGAATGTCTTCCCCGCGCAGGCATTGCGTGAGTGACGTTTTTCCGCACTGGCTGGGTCCGATGAGCATCATACGTTGCATCGAGTCAGGTCCGGGTAATGGGGCAGGCGGTAAAGCGCATCATTTCGCCCAGCGTTCGGGTAACCTGGCTAAGTGCATATTCGATAGCAGAAACATCGCCAGTCAGAACTACCGCGCCGGTAAAACGATCAAGAAAACCAATCTCTACAGCGCCTGACTTTGTGGCGATATCGCACGCGATGATAGATGCTTCGCTGGGGGTAATCGTCAGAATGCCAATAGCGGAAACGGTGTCCGGTAAGCCTAATTTTTTAAACAGATCCTTTCCAGGATTTGCAATAACATGTGCCAGCGTGACCTGTTTACCGGGGACATATTCCTGAATCATTCGTTCAGTCGTGTGCTGAGGTGACATTATCCCTCCACCATCTGACGCCACATGGCTTCATGCGGACGGGCAATTACTGAGCGATAGACCAACAAACCTTTTTCCCCCGCTCGCTCGCTGGCGACAGATACCGCGTTATTAACATCAGAAATATCGCCTGCCACTACCATGTAGCATTTACCGCCAATACCAAAGGCCATATGTACCCGTACGAGCGTGACGTTTGCCGCTTTCACTGCACAATCGGCAGCGTCAATGCAGGCCGCTACACTCCAGGTTTCGACTACACCGACAGCCCGTCGCTGGTCAACATGGTTCAGACCGCTGATTGCGGGCAGGATAGTGGGATGAATATTAGGAAGGACCAGACTGTCGACCAGCATTTCATCTGCAAGGGAAGCGCCGCTGTTGATGGCCTGCTGTACCGCACCGACATCGCCGCCGAGCATCAGCAGAAATTTACCGGGGCAAAGCGTTTTGCTGACCAGTAATTCAACGTTGGCGCTTTTCAGCATGGCATCGCCGGTTTCCATCCCTTTCGCGATACTACTAAGTTCTAAAATACCTACCGCTTTTGACATGGTTAACCTCTCACAAGCGTAATCGCGTTTTCTGTCACATCGCTGACCATGCCATCAATACTGGCATGAACAGGGGCACCTAATGTGCCGTGTGGAATTTGCCCCACGCATTGCCCACGAACGACGCAATCGCCTTTTTGTACACATGGAATTGCGCTGGCACCGATGTGCTGGCGTAACAATAGCGTCACTTTTTCGGGTTGTGGTACGTGTTCAGACAATGGCGCGTCCTGATACCACGGGGTTAAGCCCAATCTGGTTACCAGCCGTTTTACTGGAATCAGGCGATAATTTGCCATGGCATCCTCAGGATTTAAGGCACCTTCGTAGCGGAGATTTTTGGCGCGTAATTCCTGCTTAAGCAGGCGGTTTATGCGCATGGGTGAAATACCTACCGGGCAGGCAACGCTGGCGCAGACGTTGCACTCCGAACAGGTGAGCGCTGTCAGTAACAGTTGCGGCGTAGCGAGCTGTTGGTAGTTAACCGCACGTACTAACAAATGCGGTGACAGTTCGTGACCGATTAAATGACGTGGGCAGAGATCGGTGCATAAGCGGCATTGTTCACAAACGGTTTTCGCGACGGCAAGTACGCTGCGGTCATCCTGCATTCGACGTTGGATCAGTGAATGAGAGTTGGGTAAAACCAGCAAGCCGCCAGTGGTTTTGCTGACTGGCGTATCGAGCGATGTGATCAAACTCCCCATCATCGGACCGCCATTGATAAAACCAGGATTATCTACCGTTGCGCCTCCCGCCAGCGCCAGTACTTCGCGTAAAGACATCCCTATGGGAACGGTCACCGTTACGGGTTTAGCAACTGCACCATTAACGGTTAGCGTGCGGCGCGTTACCGGATACTGCTGCTCAACGGCTCTGGCAATATTCAGCACAGTCTGGACGTTATTGACGACTACGCCGACGCTAACGGGTAACGCAGCGGGTGGAACGCGGCGACCAGTTGCCATCCAGATGGTCAGCACTTCGTCTCCTGCGGGGTAAACGTCGGGCAAAATATGCAGGCGGATATCAGGTGGTAACAGTGGCGTGAGTGCGTTTATTGCCAGTTGATACTTTTCTTTCAGCGCGATGATTCCGCTACTGGCCCCGGTGGCTTTCATCGCGTAGTGAACACCGCGAAGCAGGCGACTGGCTTGCTGCGCCATTAACTGCTGGTCCACTTTCAGCATCGGTTCGCATTCCGCCGCATTCACCAGGAACGTATCAACACGTGCTTGTAGCTTGATATGTGTCGGAAAGCCAGCCCCACCAGCACCTACGACGCCTGCTGCTTGTACTCGCTCGCGGATCGTCTGACCGTCGCAGGAGGTTAACTCGACGTTCATAACAACTCCTCAAGCAGTTCTGCAATAGCATTGGCATCAGCCACACGTGGGTTAGTACGCAATGTTGCATCCGCCAGCGCCGCCTGAACCATATCGGGAATACGTGATGACCATTCTGCTCTTTTTTCTTTCAGAGCATTGGCGAGAGTCGGTATTGAACACGCTTTTTTGAGCTGTTCAATATGTTGAATGAGTGCATTCAGGCTTGCGGTGTCATTGGCATTGTCCGGGCATAAATGACACGTTTTAGCCAGCCGGGCGTAGCGTTTGACGGCGCGAGGATCGCCAGCATTAAAACGAATAACTGACGTCAGCAGGAGCGCATTCGCCAGACCGTGGGGCAAATGAAACTGCCCACCGAGTTGATGGGCAATCGCATGATTTAATCCCAGTCCGGCCTGACTAAAGGCAATTCCTGCAAGTGTAGAGGCATTATGCATTTTACCGCGGGTGGCAAGACAATCGCCTTTCTTCACTGCAGTGGGCAGGTAACGAAAAACAATTTGCATGGATTTTTCGACCATTGCATCTGTGAAGTCACTGGCGCGGGGAGAAACATAGGCTTCAAGCGCATGGGTTAAAACATCCATTCCGGTATTGGCCGTTATCGCGGGTGGCACACTGACGACCAGCGAGGGGTCGAGGACTGCGATATCCGGATAAAGTGCATCATCGAAAAGGGGATATTTAATTCCCTTCTCAGGATCGCTGATGACACAGGCGCTGGTCACTTCTGAACCAGTGCCGCTGGTGGTGGGGATGGCTACGCAGGTTTCAATTTCGATAGCACACTGGCGACTAAACCAGACAATCGCTTTTGCGGCATCCAGTGCAGAGCCGCCGCCAAAACCGATAACCACATCCGGGCGTAAAGTTTGCATCTGAGTGATGCCTTTTACCACTGTCTGGATAGTTGGATCGGGCGTTATTTCGCTAAAAATACTGAGGCGATTGCTGTCGGGTAGCGCCAGGCGCAAGGTATCAATCAACGGCGATCGCGCCAGAAAGGCGTCGCAAATAATCCAGATGTGCTTATTCGTGAAACGGCTAAGTACTTTGAGACTTCCCGGTCCGCTGTATAAACGCGTCTGCAGTGAAAAAGTATTCATTTCCGTTTCTCTAGCGAATGGAAAAGCCGCTGGTTAACACACAGCGTCGTGAGCGGGCAAAAGTCCGGGCTGACGTTGTCCCTTCTCCGGTCGGTGTAGCAATGGTGAAGGTCGTAAAGCCTTCGCCGCCGACGCCAATACCCGCCCAGGAAGGACCGTTTTTGACAAAGATTGAAGTTTGCATAACGCGCGCGGCAAGGTTGAGCCGTGAGATGTTCTGCGAGTGCATGATTGCGGTGTGATGCAAACTGTCTTCTACATTCAGCGCAAGTGTGAGGGCGCTATCAAAATCGTTGACCTTCACAATGGGCAGCATTGGCATGAGTTGTTCGCTGGTAACCCAGCTATCATGGGCGTCAACAACAGCAATCAGCAAGCGGGGCGCTTTTGCTGGCAAAGGGAGGCCTGCGGCTTCCAGCAAGGCTGATGGACTTTTGCCGACCAGTTTTTTGTTGGCGACGCCGTCTGGCAGGCAAACAGCACGCAATTTTTCAGTTTGTTCATGGTTAAGAAGAAGGGCGCCAAAACTTTGCATCTGCTGAATTAAATAATCTGCCACTGAGGTCACGACGATTAGGCTTTTTTCAGCGATACACGGCAGGTTGTAATCAAACGAGGCTCCGTTAATGATGTCTTCGGCAGCTTTCACAATATCTGCCGTTTCATCGACGATGCAGGGGGGATTACCCGCACCGGCACCAATCACTTTCTTGCCACTTTTCATTCCCATGGCGACGATACCCGGACCGCCGGTAATCGCCAGAACGCTGATTTTAGGGTGCACCATCATCTGTTCGGTTGCGGCAAAGGTCGGTTCAGATACAGTAACGATCAGGTTATGAATGCCACTACAGCGAAACGCGATGTCTTCGATTATGGCGATCAATTTCAGCGAGACATTTTGGGCTCCCGGGTGTGGACTGAAGTAGACGCTATTACCAGCTGCCAGCATGCTGATGCTGTTGTTAATGATGGTTTCCGTGGGATTGGTACTTGGCGTGACCGAGCCAATAACTCCAAACGGGGAGTATTCAAACAAAACCATGCCACCATCACCGGTCAGTGCGGTGGTGGTTAAATCTTCAATTCCAGGTGTGTTATCGAGCGCCGCTTTGTTTTTTAAGTACTTATCTTCTTTATTTCCCATTCCCGTTTCGTTAGCGCTCTCTTCCGCCAGTTCTGTAAGACGGGGCGTTAATTCTTCGCGAATGGTGCTAATAATGGCGCTGCGAGTCTTAATCGGACATTGTTGAAAACGCAAAAAGGCCTGGTGTGCAGCGCCGATAGCTTCATCGACAGTCTGGAAAATACCGTTTTTTTGCGTTTGTGATGTCGTGGGGACTAGCTGCTCGCGCAGAATATTGCGGATCAGTGTTTCTAATTCAGAGTTATTCATTGGTTTTCTCCCACGCTAATTGCCGTCATTGCGCTTTGGGCAATATCCATGTCTTGTTCAACGCTACCACCACTAATACCAAGCCCTCCAAGCAATATTCCGTCACGCCAGAGGGGGAAGCCGCCACCAAAAGTGACGACTTTGCCTTGCATATGGCTTTCTAGCCCGTAAAGTGGCGCCCCCGGTTGCACGGTATCCGTAAGCTTGTGTGTTGCCGTTTTCATCGCCACGGCGGTCCAGGCTTTTTTCGGTGCCAGTTCACTGCTAACCAGCAGTGCATCAGGCATCCGCCAGGTAACACTTTCTGTTCCGTTGGCATCGACAATGCTGATAACAACGGGAATATGCAGTTCATCCGCACGCATTGCCGCGCTACGAATGAGCTGATGAATATCCTGAAAAGTGAGCGACATCGTGCGTTCCTTCAATGCTGAAGTGTGGTTGGCTTCGTGATAACGTTTTGTGATTTCCTGAATCATCAGGTTCTGATGAGCAACGTTGTCTTCCACGCGGGCGAGGGCATACAGGCAATCGGAAAGTCGGTTGATATAGTGCAATAAAACATGGCGGACGCTGGATTCCGTTGTCAGTTCAACCAGGCGTCTTTCAGCCCGCCGGGCTACCGTGCGCGCGAAATGCATGCGGCTCGCGGCTTCACAACGTCCAGGCAGAATGAAGCAGTGAACTGGAGGAACAGCGCTCATTGCGCTATCGATCGCTTTTTCAAGTGCGGCAATTTCTTCCGTACTGATGTAACGCGGCTGCGCTGATGGCTGTTCGCTTTCACTGGCGAGTTCGGCGCTAAACCAAAATATCTGTTGCTGAATGGCTTCCAGTAATATGCGATGGCTTTCGATGGCGGTGGCGCAATAACACAGACTGAGTGTCGCGTTCAGTTCATCCAGTGTGCCGTAGGCTTCGACGCGTAGATGAGTTTTACTCACGCGTTGTCCGGTAAATAGAGACGTACTTCCTGAATCACCTGTGCGGGTATAAATCGCCATCTTTCAACTCCTTAGCGCGAAATCGTATCGACAATGCCGACCACTGCCAGGTCGATGGCTTCGTTGGGGCCGCTAAAAACATGTCTGGCGCTGGATCCGCTGCTGAGGAGTACCAACTCACCGACGCCTGCACCGACTGAATCAACGGCAACTTCGTCACCGGTTAATGGCGTGAGAGGCAGTTCGCCGTCAGCACTGACCCGGCGAACCAGCAGCAGTTTTTTCCCGACCAGGGAAGGTGATTTTTGCGTGGATACCACCGCGCCAGTGACTCGAGCCAGATGCATGGGTTACTCCTGCCTGATTAACTGAATGTTTCGGGTCATTGCCGCTTCACGCGCAAGTGCGGTCACACAACATTTCCGTTGCAACACCACTATCCCTGCGCATAACTGCACTACGTCGGCATAACTTAAAAGTTGACCACGATGAAGGTAGATCGGTTGTCCTTGTTCGTCGCACCAGGTTAGCGGTAGATGGGCGAGATGCTTCAATTTGATGGCGTTCAGGAAATGACTCTGCAACGACAATTGAATGTGTATTCCCCAGGCTAACGCCTCGTGAATGTGGATTACCGCTCGATCTGACGTTTCGTTCTCCGCAAGTTGTCGCAGCAACGGTAAATCGACGAATCGAATTTGTAACGAAGCATACTGATGAACTATCTCGTTAACGCTGGCTTCTCGCAGTTGCGAAACCGTCAGCGCGAGTGTTTTCCCCGCACGTTGTTTCAGGCGAAAAATCACTTCTTCAACAATGTGTTGCGTCAGTTTGTTATTCATGGCACCGACACCAGCGTGGCAAAAACGTCAGGATTATCAGCGCCTGCGGCGTTGGCCTCGTCGGTATCAATATGCATTTCAAGGCGCATATCAGGTGAGACGCGAACAGCAACGTTATCGAATATCAGTCGTCGTTCATCACCTTCAATGGCGACCGCCACTTTATCGCCATGTGTAACGCCATAAATCAGGGCATCAAGCGAAGACATATGAATGTGCCGTTGTGCGACAATAACGCCAGAAGCGATTTCCAGCTCTGCAAACGGGCTTATCAGACGAATCCCCGGTGTGCCGCTGAGATCGCCAGACATACGTAGCGGGGCGGTGATCCCTAATGTTCTGGCGTCAGTCCGGGAAATCTCCACCTGGCTTGAGTTACGTAGTGGCCCTAACAAGCGAACGTTGTGTAATTTGCCTTTTGGTCCCACTAGCGTAACAACCTGTTCAGCAGCGAATTGACCAGGTTGCAGTAATGACTTTTTCTCGCTGATCGGTTGTTCAGGAAAAAGGCGCACATAATCCGCCGTTGAAAGATGAATATGGCGACTGGAAACGCCCAGAGGGATAGGGCGCTCGCGCATTTCATCCAGAACCTGGCTAACAGTCTCCTGCAAGGTTTGTTTATCCATTGCTACTCCCCTCGCTTATCAGAGTGCAGACAAAGTGAACGTGGCTCACCTTTTTGCCGTTGACACGCGGGATCAAGACACAAATTACAGCTGATAATCTCTGGGGGGGCGACTGTTGCTGGCGTTTCGCTTACTGCCACCGTCATATTCATTGCTTCTGTTGGGCGGGGCAGTATTCCCTCACCCGGGCGGGCAATCACTTTGTGTGCGACGAGGCCATTTCGCTGTTCGGCGAAACTGGCACCCGTCGCGATCGCCGCATTAACCGAGGCGACGTCACCGGTGATTTTAATGAGCGTCCAGCCTGAGCCATTGGTCTTCTCAAGGCCAATCAGCGTGATGGACGCGGCTTTTGCCATAGCATCTGCGCAACTGATGGCGAGTGCCAGACCACTGACTTCAAGTAATCCCAGTGATTGCTTCACGCTGTGCTCCTTAGCGAATGGGGTTATGCAGATTTAGGTAAAATGGCCTCAACATCGCTGTGTGGCCGCGGGATGACATGGCAGGATTTCACTTCGCCAACGGCGCTTGCGGCGGCGCTTCCTGCATCAACGGCGGCTTTTACTGCGCCAACATCGCCACGGACCATCACTGTAATCAGACCCGAACCAATCTTTTCATAGCCAACCAGTTGCACGTTGGCGGATTTAACCATGGCATCTGCGGCTTCAATTGCGCCAACTAACCCTTTTGTTTCAACCAGTCCTAGTGCGTTGTTCATACAGCGTTTCTCCTGTGGATTATGAGTGGCATTCCCTGAAGGGAATCCCTTTTACCAGGCGGGCAGCGTTATTGCCGATGCTGCGCCGGGCATGGTTATCTTGTTGATACATCAGCGTAAACAGTGGCGCTGATGCCGGTAAGTTTTTGTAATGCACAATCAGCTTTTCCCGGTCGCAGGCTATGCCAACCAACAGGGGGGACTGACGAGCAGCCTGCCAGGCGCTATCGATGACTTCACCTGACGGGATATGTTGAATGCGAAAGGGGATACCTTCCTCTTCAATGCCAAGAAGCACCTCATTCCATGTACTGATACAGTCACCTATTTCCGTAACGACAATAGCGGGCGTATGTTCTTTACTTTCCATGAGCCAACTCCCTGTGCCAGGAAATCAGTAGCCCGGTAGCTACCGCATTGCGCGGGCCTTCACTACCACGGATATTCCCCCGTCCGGCGACCAATCGATAATGCGCCAATGCATCGGTGACTAACTGCGGTACTTCGAAATCCAGGGAAGAACCGCCCACCAGAACGACGAACGGAATGTCGCGAATATTTCCAGCAGGGCTTACCTGACGTAGCGCGCGCAGGGCATTGGTTACGAAGACACGCTCTTTCGCACTACGACGGATAGCGCGTACTTTTTCCAGCGTCAAATCACCGGGAATAGGCACCAGTTCGTCAGGTTTCACCACACAAACGCGGGCAAATACATGAGGGGACAGCAGAGTAGGGAAGAACTGAACGCTGCCGTCTTCATGGCGTAAATGGAACAGGCTTTCTACTTTTGCCAACGGGTATTTTTTGATTTCTTCTGCCAGATAACGATCATTTAAGCCCAGTTCCCTGGCAATAATCATCGTCACCATGTCGCCCGCTCCCGCAAGGTGAGTAGCTATCATTTCCCCTTTCTGATTGATGATGGAGGCATCGGTAGAACCTGCGCCTAAGTCCAGAATTGCCAGAGGGCGTGTGGTTCCAGGGGTAGTCAAGGCTCCCTGAATTGCAGCTTCTGCTTCAGCGCCTCCGACCTGAACATCAACATGCAGTTTTTGCTTAATTTCACTGGCGATCATCGCCATTTGCAGTCGGTCGGATTTCACCATTGAAGCGATACCCACAGCCTGTTCTAGTGAAAATTCACCAGCCAGCCCACCGGTTACGCTGACGGGAACAGAGGTATCTATCGCCAGTAAATCCTGAATAAAAATTTCGTGGCTGGGTTTATTGGTCAGTTCCGCCATAGTCTGGCGAACATGTTCCAGCATACCGCCGATGTTGGTGCCCGGTTCTCCCGTTACGTTTTCCAGTTTTGAGCACTCGCCGACCGCTTTCATAATGGCATCGGCACCAGCAGCAACATCAACTCGTATTGTACGTCCGGCAGAAAGCAGCTCGATGTTTCCGGCGGGTATCGAACGGGCTTTAACGTCGCCAGAAGGTGTTTTCACCACTACTGCAGAACGGTTACCTATGAGTGCTCGTGCAACAGGAACGATATTTTTAGTCTCTTCAGCATTGAGGGCGAAAACAGTGGCAATCCCATACGGATTAGACAGGGTTTCGATAACCTTCCCGGGAACGGCGACTTCAATCGCGGCCAGCATGCCGAGCGGAATACGATCGATGTAGAGGACTTCATCAACAATGGGTAAAGGGATTTCCAGGCGGTTACTGACCAGCACGCCATCATCACGTTGCAGAATAACGCCAGTCAGTTGATATCCGGCACGCACGGAGGCGTTTATCATGGTCGCGATATCGGCAAAATCAAATGCCGATGACACGACCAGAATGTACGGTGTATCCGCCGGGCGTGTTAACAACTCTTGTGGAGTGATGGTGAGCCCCACGCCCAGTCCCACTCCGCCCGGAGTTTTTGGGTTGTGACCAATCATGGTTGATTCGGTAATGATGGTTTCCGTAATGGTTTCCATCGCCACATCGCCAATGACAGGAGTTGCTTCGTTGATACGAATAAGCGAAATATCGCTGACATTGATGCCGACTTTTTTCGTTGCCTGTGCGAGCGCCTCCTGAATACCATGGACGTTACGCAACGTACCTTTGATTCCGGTGGTTTCCGCAAGGGCGCTGCTCACGAACGACAATTCTCCAGACGTACTGAGCGTCGCCAGTGCAACTTCTGTGGTTGAATTGCCGATATCAATGCCTGCTATATATCGCATAGTTCGTCCTTAATCGTCGCCTTTCAGTTTCTTACGCTCGACATAGAGTTCGGCGGCTTCGCGGACAAATGCAGCGCAAATTTTGGCCTGATAACGACGTTCAAGATCGTCAGCAATGGCAATGAGTTCTTGCTTTGTCGAACGATAAGGGCGTAACGCATTGTAGATTTCGAGGATGCGATCGTCCGGCACTGAGGTAAGCTCGGCAGCGCGTTCAAAATTCATCGCCAGGCGATCACGACCCGCATCTCTGGCAATCGCGGCCTGAATACGCAATGTTTCAGGGGTTATACGCATATCCTGGGCGGTGACTTTATCGCTGAGGACATTCTCCAGAGTGAAATCGTCGAGCGTTTTATTGGTCGCCGTTTTAACCCATTCTGGGTGTTTATTTGCCAGTGGATAATCCGTCACTTTGGCGCTCTGTATTGACGCGTTGGGTGCCGCAGAAACAGGAGCTGCATCCTGTAGACTGTTCATGCGGTTCAACACGTCCCTGACCATCGACTCAATTGCATCGGTATTCATGAAGGTTTCCTTTGTTAAAACGTCACGCGCAGTTCTTGCGGTTTTTTGCCAGTGACCACGTACTTCGTCTCTTTGATATGTAAAATGGCTGATTTGGCCTGGTATTTAGGCCGCGCCATTTGATCGTTGAGGGTCGGAACTGGTTGTGGAGACTCACGCTTCGCATAACGCGCGGCGTTTTTACCAATTTGGCGATAAGTTTCCAGCGTCAACAAAGGCGCTTGCGGGAAAAGTTCCAGGTTAGACAAAGGGGGAAGCCCCTGCTGGTGGATAACCGTGGTGCCTTTTGACTGAATACCAATAGCAATGCCGGAACCACTAAGGCGATCGCCTTCGACCGCCACGAATGCGACATCAGACGATTTAAAGCAGCGAATCACACGGGCTTTAATGCCTTCTTCTTCGATACCGGCAATCACTTCGCGCAAGATGTTTTTATGCGGAATGCCGATAATATTGACGGTCTGCGCCAGGCCAAATGCCGGGCCTACAGCAATAATGACTTCATCCTGCTGAGTGCCTTGTTGGGCTTCGCCTATTTCGGTCAAAAAACTCCCGGCATCCGGTGCAGAAGTGGCAGTTGCGGAGACAGGTGCGCGAAATGAAACGGACTTGTCGCTGGTTTGCATTTCTGCCAACACGTCTTCGATTACCTGACGTAGTAATTTTTCGTTAATTTCCATTTCTCACCCTTAGTCAATTTCGTTGGGATCAAGTGCACCGGGAATATTTTTGATCTCTTCCCAGCGTTTCCCTTGTAGGCGATAACCCGTAGCCGGTCCGGCGTAATCATTGACGTCATTGACCGCAGAGAGCACTTGTCCGTCATCGACGATAATGGCTGAGGTATGGAGATAATCGCCGGTCAGTTTCGCTTTTTGCATGTTGAGCATGTCCTGGGCGACATCGGTAAACCCACCTTGCGCCAGGGCTTTCACTACTTCCAGGCTGTTACGGTTTTTATTGATAATTTCCTGGGCGAACTTAATGTCTTCTACGATGTTGCGTTCTGGCATATCTTTCGAGCCGTGGGCATAGGTCGCCGCTTCGACTTCTTCATCGGTAATAGGGGGTAATCCCATACCGGCAAAGACAGCCTGTAAAGCGCGTGCAGCTTTATTGCGGATGGCGACAACATCTTCTTCGCGCACCGGTCGCAGACCGCCATCAACCTTCAGGTCACGCTGAATGACGTTGTAATCATCGAAGTCTTCGGCATCTTCGTTTGAACCGGCAAACATGTTGTCGTAGTTCGGCACAGCGGAAAAACCGGAAGAGATAAAGTCAGTACCCGGCAGGAACTGCATCAGAAAACGCGCGGTACGGCGCATATCTGAGTGGGTAAAGGTCTGGTCATTACTGGAGGCACATTCCAGATCCAGCGATGAGCAAATTAAGTTTTCCGCCAGCACTGCGCGGATGCCTGACGGCACAGCTGATGGAACACCGATGCAGCTTACGGAACCATTCTGCAGCCCCTGTACGCCTGCGGCTTTGGTGATGTAAATGCAACGAGCCTCGAGATAAAGCATTGATTTGCCTTCCGCGTAACCCATCTGTACTTCAGAGCCGGAGCCGGAAGTAAAGCGCATTTTTAAGCCGCGAGAAGCATAAGATGACGCGAGAAATCCTTTTGACCACGGGGTGTCATCGCCATCGGTGAAAACAGGTTCTGTACCATAGACAGAAATTGTTTCGGCGTAACAGGTGTGGCCTAACATACCGAGTTTCAGTTCGGTGGCTTCTTCCAGTGAACACTGGGTCAAAACGCCCGGGCGCCCTACCTGTGAACCTACCAGCAGAGCGATGGCGTTGAACGGCGCATAGCGAGCAACGGCAACGGTGGTTTCCTGTTCATCAAACCCGCGCCATGCGCCTTCAGCTGCGTCGGCGGCAATTTGTACCGGGTTATCTTTGACGTTGGTGACGTGAGCCTGTTGTGATGGTGTTCGACGGGCGCGCATTTTCTGCATCGCCATCATCATCTCTACCACGTTCATCTGCGAAACCACTTCGACGATTTTGGCGGGCGTCATTGCTGTGGTAAGGGGAACGATATCGCTACGTTTGACATTTGGATCGCACAGCATATTGGCAAGTTTGACCGAATCCATCGCGATGACTTCTTCGGCGCGCGCGAGATTGATGCCGTAACGGGCGATAAAGTGGTCGATCAGGTCAAACTGGCTGGCGGGTTTTCCATCCAGCTCGGTGACAACGCCGTTAACAATTTTGATTGACGGTTTTGGATCGTTCGGGCTTTCCATCGCAATGAAGCCTTCTTCAATCCACTCTTTAACGAAACCGTCCTGGTTGACCGGGCGTTTTGCCAGTGCTTCAAATCTTTTCGATCTCATGAATCTGCCTCAGGGAATTCAGATGTAGGAAGGGCGATCGTTTTTCGGTGTATCGCCGAGAGTCGAAAGTACGGTTTTACCGATTTCGCGTGCGGAGATGACCGCCTGACGGACTGCGCCGGAGTCACCTGAGATAATCAGAATGACTTCATTGCTGTAGCTGGTGCCATGAGAAGGCGAGCTGTATGCCACCACGTCCACATTGGCGGACTTCAGCGCGGTATCGGCCATCAGAACACCCACAGCGGCCGGAGCGCCGACAATAACGCCGCAAGCGCGACCCAGAGGTGCGCCAAACGCTTTTTCCAGTGCATAGCTGGCGCGGGCGGTGTATTGCAGTTCAAGATGTCCGGCTTCGTTGGCATAGACATCACCAAAGGTCCGATCGAGTTCTTTCAGGGCAACTTCAATACC
The DNA here is from genome assembly GCF_004212225.1 of Escherichia sp. E14V7. NCBI lineage: Bacteria > Pseudomonadati > Pseudomonadota > Gammaproteobacteria > Enterobacterales > Enterobacteriaceae > Escherichia > Escherichia sp. E14V7. The sequence continues at coordinate 83,622 of NZ_RHJJ01000015.1, read as the reverse complement.
GCGTTTCACGTCGGAAACATCGTTGCCACCTAAGAGGATCAATGAGCCGTGTCCGGCACCGCCTTTGGTATCGCGAGGAAGTTCAATGCTAATAACTTCAGTGTTCGTAGCTTTTACCGCTTCATCAGCGGCCATAATGTGTGGACCTGCGCCAATACGTGCACCCAGAATGCCAATGGAGCGATAGCGTTTTTCAAGTTTCATCGCGTCCAACAGGGCGCTATCAACGTTCGCAATGACCAGACCTACAGTGTCGCCAATAGCGGTGCCAACAAATTCCGTTAACGTGCAGCTTTTTTCTGCCATAGCCGTCTCTCGTGTTTGATGAGTGGTTTCCGGGAGAACCTCATGCTCTGGCGTCGCTACGCGAGCGATGACCTGCGCCATGATCTGTTCGACCAGTTCATTGCTGCTCATGGGTTAATTCCCTTTGGTAAGATTTTTTCGACATCGGTATGTGGGCGGGGAATAACGTGTACGGCTTTTACTTCACCGACGTTACGCGCGGCGGCGGCACCTGCGTCTGTTGCCGCTTTTACAGCCCCGACATCACCACGAACGATGACGGTCACCAGCCCGGAACCTATTTTTTCGTAGCCAACCAGCAATACATTTGCCGACTTCACCATGGCGTCTGCGGCCTCTATGGCGGCAGTTAAGCCTTTGGTTTCTACCATTCCTAACGCTTCTTGTTGCATAAAGACCTCGCCTGGATTTTTTGACGATATGACTATAAAAAAAAGCGAGGAAAAAGAATGGCTGACTTAATCGGCCAATGAGAAAAATAAATAGAGGGCAAATATTATAAAATTGCTTTTATAAACTATATGTTATTAATTTATTGGTTGTTTTGTGGATGTTTCAATGTGAATTAATTGCGTTGGCTGAGGGGGGTAATTGCGGATAAAATTTCGTTGGGTTTGGTTCGCGGAAGGGAATTGTGATATTTGTTTAAATTTTATTATATCATGATGACAATTTTTTATTGTGAAAGTTTGGCAGTAATTATTACTTTCAACACTGATTAACGCTGTGTTGGATGCTTCTGCAATGACAATAATTTGCTATGTCAGCACGATTTTTCCACGAGTCTGTCATGAATGTTGGCAATATTTTTTGCAGAGCAATTTTTATAGTTGCCCTCGATATACACAACAATCAGCAATTCTGTTGGCTGATGAAGAAACAAACTCCGCAAAGAAGGTGTCACTATGAATGATTCACTCAAGGCGCAATGCGTTGCCGAGTTTTTGGGCACCGGACTGTTCCTCTTTTTTGGCATTGGTTGTTTGTGTGCCCTCAAACTTGCTGGGGCAAGTCTGGGGCTGTGGGAAATTTGTATTATTTGGGGGTTAGGTATTTCACTTGCTGTTTATCTTACGGCAGGAATTTCCGGCGCTCATCTCAACCCAGCGGTTACGATTGCTCTATGGTTGTTCGCCGCTTTTCCTGGCCGTAAAGTGCTGCCATTTTGTATGGCACAATTAGCGGGTGCCTTTGGTGGTGCGGTTCTGGCGTATTTTTTATATAGCAATTTGTTTACCGATTTTGAATCTGCCCACAATATGGTTCGTGGAAGTGCAGAAAGTTTACAACTCGCCAGTATCTTCAGTACTTACCCGGCAGCGGCAATAAATGTATGGCAGGCGGCGCTGGTTGAAATAGTCATCACGTCTATGTTGATGGGATTGATTATGGCGTTGACCGATGACGGCAACGGTGTACCGAAGGGGCCTCTTGCACCTTTACTGATTGGTATTCTGGTTGCTGTTATTGGTGCTTCTACTGGACCATTAACCGGTTTTGCCATGAATCCAGCGCGTGATTTTGGGCCAAAAATGTTCACCTGGCTTGCGGGTTGGGGAGAAATAGCGATGACTGGCGGACGCAATATTCCTTATTTCATTGTACCCATTATTGCCCCGGTCATTGGTGCCTGCGTTGGCGCGGCGATTTATCGCTTTCTCATTGCACAAAATTTACCTGTCAATAGTGTTACGCCTAAAGATATCCGCGAATAGCGAAATAACCTGGCGGTTATAAACGTTTATTTTTTTACTGTTTGTGATCTGCTTTCCGAACTTATTAAAAAGTCTCCCGCTTCATGGAGGCTTTTGTTATTGTCCTTTGTGCTTCTCGTCAGTAAATCATCAGGGATGATGTGAAGATTAAATGTAAAACAATTGTTTTTACAATAACAATAAATTAACTGGGAGGTTTTATCATGATTTCTGCGGCGACACTTAATTCAGAACTCATTAATAAAATCGCGCAGGATTTTGCGCAGGCGACCAGCCTTGCGGTTGTCGTGGTCAATATCCACGGTGATGAAATTTCCGAACTTTTTAACTTCACCCCGTTTTGTCAGATGATGCGGCAACATCCACAGCTTAGCACTCGCTGCCGCATGAGCGATCGTTGTGGAGGCCTGGAAGCTTCTAAATCCGATCAACCTTGTATTTACCGTTGCCATGCAGGATTAACCGATTTCTCTATTCCTTTGGTGATTGCCGGGCATTTAGTCGGCTTTGTGTTGTGTGGACAAGTCCGCCTGCGTAATGGTGATGTCGATTTGATCGATATTCTGAATGTCGATGATCGTTGGCAAGCAGATCCCGAATTACTTAATGAATTTCGCAAAGTCCCGGAGATGGATTACTCGCGAGTTATGGCCTCTGCTGATTTGTTGAAATTGATTGTGGAAAATTGCCTCAAAAAGCAACTCAATTTTGTCGTTATTAAAGAGAATAAACCTCATTCGGATTCAGTTCGTCAGACCCGTGCGTCTAATCCCCACGATAATAAAATGAAAAAAGCATTGCGCTATATTGATGCGCATTTATCAGACGATTTACGCCTGGAGGATGTTGCTTCGCATGTTTATCTAAGCCCTTATTATTTCAGTAAATTGTTTAAGAAATATCATGGAATTGGTTTTAATGCATGGGTAAACCAACAACGCATGGCCAGCGCCCGTGAGTTGCTGTGCCATAGTGACTGGAGCATCGCCAGCATTGCGCGTAATTTAGGCTTCTCTCAAACCAGTTATTTTTGCAAAGTTTTTCGACAGACCTATCAGGTAACGCCACAGGTTTACCGTCAGCAAATTAGCGAAAATACGGCTGCGGAAACGGCATAAATTCAATGTAAAAAATGAGGGATGGTTAAATATACTCTGGCAGTAATAATTCATTTACGTGTTATGGGAAAATTGAAATCGGCTCATAACATACGCTGACATGTTTGGCACATTTGTGCCTGGGAAGAGGGTGGAAATCCCTCGCAGCCCCCGCTGCTGTAATGCTGACAACCCCGAAAATGCCACTGATCGTGAGATCGGGAAGGTCGGGGGAGGATGACGCTAAGCCAGAAGACCAGCCTGTCAGTTAATACCAACAACTTCGGTGGGAAGTGGGTTGTCTGGAAGCGCCCGGTTGAGCACTGGCGCGTCTTTATACCCCTACCACCCTGAAAGGATCAGGGGATGGCGGCAGCATTTATTTCATTCATCGTCGTGTCGACAGGCACCAGGGCTGCACTTGTGGTGTGGCAATCTTTTTTTGTGGCATATCAACCTGACCGTTATTACAGGAAACTAAGCGGAGGGTGGTGGTCATGAAAACGATAAAACCTGAATCGATAGCTCTTTTTTGCCTCTCATCTGGCGATATTGAACTCGCTAAACATCTGGCTGAAATGTTGCCTATTACCTGTTTTGTCGGTGAGGATTGGCAGCAAGGTTTCCTGCCTTTTAACGGTGGGCCAGAACAATCATTATCAGATGCGTATAGCGATTATTCAGTGCTGTTATTGATTGCTGAAAGCGGGACACTCATCCCAGAAAGGCTCCCTCTGCCTGATGGCGTGACGGTAATCTTAATAGCAGAGTACAATGCTCGTTTGCTGAATGGTACGGCTGGTGGGGCTGTAGCGTTAATCCATTATCTGAATGAAATGTGTCAATTCAGAGAAGCCGTTGCTAATGACACATTTTGTCGGTCGTTAACGCAGGGAAATTGGGCTATTTCACAAAGCCTCCCTCATTCGTAATGGATTGAGAATGCTGGATTTTTATTTTTAATACGCGCAGTATTAATCGAAGAAATGTTATTACGGTCAGTAACAGTGGAATATCCATTGCTCTGGTCAATGAATACCATCATACAATTGAACCGGGAGTCCGTATGATGATTTTGGTGACGGGGGGCGCACGGAGCGGGAAGAGCCGGCACGCCGAGGCGCTTATTGGGGACACTCCACAGGTCCTGTATATCGCTACTTCGCAAATTTTTGATGATGAGATGGCCGCACGGATTGAACACCATCGGCAAGGTCGCCCGGCGCACTGGCACACGGTGGAACGCTGGCAAAATCTTGATGAGTTAATTAACGCAGACATTAATCCGCAGGCTGCCGTGTTGCTGGAATGCATTACAACAATGGTGACTAATCTTTTGTTTGAATATGGCGGCAATAAAGATCCTGAAAAATGGGATTATGACGCGATGGAGCAGGCGATTAATGGTGAGATTCAATCGTTGATTGCCGCCTGTCAACGTTGTACTGCAAAGGTCGTATTAGTGACCAATGAAGTGGGCATGGGGATTGTGCCGGAGAATCGTCTGGCGCGACATTTTCGTGATATTGCCGGGCGGGTAAATCAGCAGTTGGCCGCTGCGGCAGATGAAGTATGGCTGGTGGTTTCGGGTATTGGAGTAAAAATCAAATGAGTAAATTATTTTGGGCGATGCTCTCTTTTATTACGCGTCTGCCTGTACCGCGTCGTTGGTCCCAGGGGCTGGATTTCGAGCATTATTCTCGCGGTATCATTACTTTTCCCTTAATTGGTTTATTGCTTGGCGCCATTAGTGGACTGGTCTTCATGGCGTTGCAGACATGGTGTGGCATACCGCTGGCGGCACTGTTTAGCGTGCTGGTGCTGGCGCTGATGACAGGGGGATTCCACCTGGACGGCCTCGCAGATACCTGTGATGGCGTATTTTCTGCACGTAGCCGCGATCGCATGTTGGAAATCATGCGTGATAGCCGTTTGGGTACTCACGGTGGTCTGGCGCTGATTTTTGTGGTTCTGGCAAAGATTCTGGTGCTAAGCGAGTTGGCACTGCGTGGCGAACCGATCCTTGCATCGCTGGCGGCAGCATGTGCGGTTAGCCGTGGGACTGCAGCATTGTTGATGTATCGTCATTGTTATGCCCGGGAAGAAGGGCTTGGTAATGTGTTCATTGGCAAAATTGACGGGCGACAAACCTGCGTCACACTCGGTTTAGCCGCTATTTTTGCTGCCGTATTATTGCCAGGTATGCATGGTGTGGCTGCTATGGTGGTGACGATGGTGGCGATTTTCGTCCTCGGTCAGGTTCTCAAACGGACTCTGGGCGGGCAAACCGGCGATACGCTGGGAGCAGCCATAGAACTTGGTGAACTGGTCTTCCTGCTGGCACTGCTATAAGACTGATTACCGAGGAGACGTTACATGCAAACACTCGCCGAATTATTGAATACGATCCCTGCCATCGATCCTGCCGCTATGTCGCGTACCCAACGGTATATTGACGGGTTACTCAAACCTGTCGGTAGTCTGGGAAGACTGGAGGCGCTTGCCGTACAACTGGCAGGAATGCCGGGACTGAATGGTGTGCCTCATGTGGGCCAAAAAGCAGTGCTGGTTATGTGTGCCGATCACGGCGTCTGGGATGAAGGTGTCGCTATTTCTCCGAAAGCAGTGACAGCCATCCAGGCTGAAAATATGACACGTGGAACAACTGGTGTGTGTGTGCTGGCAGCACAAGCGGGCGCTAAAGTTCACGTGATTGATGTTGGGATTGATACCGTTGAGCCTATCCCTGGGCTTATTAACATGCGTGTCGCACGAGGTAGCGGTAATATTGCCTCGGGTCCGGCAATGAGCCCCTGTCAGGCTGAAGCGTTACTTCTGGACGTCATACAATATACGCGCGAGTTAGCGAGAAATGGCGTCACGCTGTTTGGTGTGGGTGAACTGGGGGTGGCAAATACCACACCGGCAGCGGCGATAGTCAGTGCGATTACTGGACGCGATCCTGAAGAAGTAGTCGGTATTGGCGCAAACCTGCCGACAGATAAACTGGCTCATAAAGTTGATGTTGTTCGTCGGGCAATAACATTGAATCAACCGAATCCACAGGATGGTATTGATGTGCTGGCCAAAGTCGGTGGGTTTGATTTGGTCGGAATGGCTGGCGTAATGTTAGGTGCCGCTTCCTGCGGTTTACCCGTGTTGCTGGATGGATTTCTTTCTTACGCCGCTGCACTTGCCGCCTGCCGGATATGTCCTGCAATCAAACCGTATCTCATTCCTTCTCACCTGTCGGCAGAAAAAGGGGCGCGTATAGCGCTGTCACATTTGGGGCTGGAGCCTTATCTCAATATGGAAATGCGTTTAGGTGAGGGGAGTGGCGCAGCGCTGGCGATGCCCATCATCGAAGCCGCCTGCGCGATATACAGCAACATGGGTGAACTTGCCGCCAGTAATATTGTTCTACCGGGGAAGACGACTTCTGAATTAAACAGTTAAAAACGAAAAGTCAGATAAAAGCTATACTTATCGGATAGCTTTCGCGACTTAGGAAAGGGACATGATGCGTCGTGTAAATATTCTTTGTTCATTTGTTCTGCTTTTTGCCAGCCATAATAGTCTGGCGGTAACTTATCCACTCCCTCCAGAGGGTAGCCGTTTAGTAGGGCAACCACTGACAATAACGGTTCCTGATCACAATACCCAGCCGCTGGAAACCTTTGCTGCACAGTACGGGCAAGGTCTGAGTAATATGCTGGAAGCGAATCCGGGTGCTGATGTTTTCTTGCCGAAGTCTGGCTCGCAACTCACCATTCCGCAGCAACTGATTTTGCCCGCCACTGTTCGTAAAGGGATTGTGGTTAACGTCGCTGAGATGCGTCTTTATTACTACCCGCCGGACAGTAATACTGTGGAAGTGTTTCCTATCGGCATTGGTCAGGCCGGGCGTGAAACGCCGCGCAATTGGGTGACTGCCGTTGAACGTAAACAAGAAGCACCAACCTGGACACCAACCCCTAATACTCGCCGTGAATATGCAAAACGAGGGGAGAGCCTGCCAGCATTTGTCCCTGCGGGGCCCGATAATCCTATGGGGCTTTATGCCATCTATATTGGTCGGCTTTATGCCATCCACGGAACTAATGCCAATTTTGGCATTGGCTTGCGGGTGAGTCAGGGCTGTATTCGTCTGCGCAATGATGACATAAAGTATTTGTTCGATAATGTTCCAGTCGGGACGCGCGTGCAAATTATCGATCAGCCGGTGAAATACACAACGGAACTGGATGGCTCAAAGTGGCTGGAAGTTCATGAACCGTTATCGCGCAATCGGGCGGAATATGAGTCCGACAGAAAAGTGCCATTGCCGGTAACGCCTTCATTGCAGGCATTTATCAATGGACAAGAGGTTGATGTAAATCGGGCAAATGCTGCGTTGCAACGTCGATCGGGAATGCCTGTGCAAGTTAATTCTGGTTCCAGGCAGATGTTTTAAAATAGTTGTTACGTAGAAAGCAAAAAACCTGCTCGAAAGCAGGTTTTTTTTGAATTTGGCTCCTCTGACTGGACTCGAACCAGTGACATACGGATTAACAGTCCGCCGTTCTACCGACTGAACTACAGAGGAATCGTGTGAACGGGGCGCATATTAATGGCAGCGTTCCGCGATGTCAAAGGGGGAAATGCATTTTTTTGTTCGTTTGCTGGCAATTTCAACAAAGCGATGAACATTCAAGCTTTTTTGTAATGTTCCATTGTAGTGCATGCCATCCTTTTATGGGGCAATGAACGCTCGTTCTGTGACCTGGATGAAAGGACAAAACATTCATAATCTCTTATTTGACACGTGATTAGCTTTCGCATTAGCGCCAAACTTAAACTGGCAAGCATCTTGCAATCTGGTTGTGAGTAATACCGGCACTTGGGCCGATTCTTAAAAACCGGAGGCAACATGAACTTCAGACGCCTGAAATACTTCGTAAAAATTGTAGACATTGGTAGCCTGACCCAGGCTGCTGAAGTGTTGCATATCGCGCAGCCTGCGCTCAGTCAGCAGGTCGCCACACTGGAAGGCGAGCTGGATCAACAACTTTTGATTCGCACTAAACGTGGCGTTACTCCAACAGACGCCGGAAAAATTCTCTATACCCATGCGCGGGCAATTTTACGTCAGTGTGAACAGGCCCAACTGGCAGTTCATAACGTAGGTCAGACATTATCGGGTCAAGTCTCAATTGGCTTTGCGCCAGGAACCGCCGCGTCGTCTATCACCATGCCCTTATTACAGGCGGTACGTGCCGAATTTCCGGAAGTGATTATCTATCTACATGAAAACAGCGGCGCTGTTCTTAACGATAAACTTATAAATAGCCAGCTTGATATGGCGGTAATTTACGAGCATTCCCCTGTGGCAGGCGTATCCAGCCAGGCTTTGTTAAAAGAAGATCTTTTTCTTGTCGGAACTCAGGATTTTCCAGGGCAAAGCGTTGATGTTAATGCTATAGCACAAATGAATCTCTTTCTTCCCGGCGATTACAGTGCCGTAAGACTCCGCGTTGATGAGGCTTTTTCTTTACGGCGACTCACGGCAAAAGTCATCGGTGAAATTGAGTCTATCGCCACGCTTACCGCAGCGATTGCCAGCGGCATGGGGGTTGCAGTGTTACCCGAATCAGCCGCGCGCTCGTTATGTGACGCAGTTAACGGATGGATGTCACGTATTACCACACCGTCAATGAGTCTCTCCTTGTCATTAAATTTACCAGCCAGAGCAAAACTGTCGCCACAGGCACAAGCAGTGAAAGAGCTTTTATTGTCAGTGATCAGTCCTCCAGTCATGGAAAAAAGACAATGGCAATTGGTTAGCTAAACGTTATATCTGGATGGAATAAGATGCGGGTTTTTATTATTTGTTATGCCGGGCGTTAGACTTTAACAATAGCGGAATGTCTGATCTGCCCGGAGTTTACCGTGAATTTCCAACAACTAAAGATAATCCGCGAGGCTGCACGTCAGGATTACAACCTGACAGAGGTTGCGAATATGCTTTTTACCTCACAGTCAGGTGTCAGCCGTCATATTCGAGAGCTGGAGGATGAGCTTGGTATAGAAATATTCGTTCGTCGGGGCAAACGACTGCTTGGTATGACTGAACCGGGCAAAGCATTGCTGGTAATTGCAGAACGCATTCTGAATGAAGCCAGTAATGTTCGTCGACTTGCCGATCTCTTTACCAACGATACATCTGGCGTTCTCACTATCGCAACGACGCATACTCAGGCACGCTACAGCTTGCCAAAGGTCATTAAAGCCTTTCGCGAACTTTTCCCGGAAGTGCGGCTTGAGCTTATCCAGGGAACACCACAGGAAATTGCGACGTTGCTGCAAAATGGCGGGGCCGATATTGGCATCGCCAGTGAGCGTCTGAGCAATGATCCGCAACTCGTCGCCTTCCCATGGTTTCGTTGGCATCATAGTTTGCTCGTTCCAGATAATCATCCCTTAACAAAAATTACGCCATTGACGCTGGAATCAATAGCGAAGTGGCCGTTGATCACTTACCGACAGGGGATTACTGGTCGCTCGCGGATTGATGACGCATTTGCCCGCAAAGGTTTGTTGGCAGATATTGTATTGAGTGCACAGGATTCTGATGTTATCAAAACCTACGTAGCCCTTGGCCTGGGGATTGGATTAGTAGCAGAACAATCCAGTGGCGAACGAGAGGAAGAGAATTTAATTCGTCTGGAAACGCGCCATCTTTTCGATGCTAATACCGTCTGGTTGGGACTAAAACGAGGACAATTACAGCGTAACTATGTCTGGCGTTTTCTGGAACTGTGCAATGCAGGACTGTCGGTTGAGGATATTAAGCGACAGGTGATGGAAAATAGTGAAGAGGAAATTGATTATCAGATATAGCAAAAAGCCCGCTATAAAGCGGGCTTTTCAGAAATTTGGCTCCTCTGACTGGACTCGAACCAGTGACATACGGATTAACAGTCCGCCGTTCTACCGACTGAACTACAGAGGAATCGCTGTTGAGGCACATCTTAACGGCGAAAAATCTTTTGTCAAACCTGATTTTTAAATTTCTCAACCGTTTGCCGTTTCTATCAACAGTTTGTTGCATTTGCAGACAATTTGCTGGCGAAAATCTTTGCAGCTTTGCTGATTCTCCCTCATTATTTGAAATGTGGTTTCACTTTCTGCAATTAAGGTCAGTTTTGAATATCTCCTCAGCTTTACGCCAGATTGTTCATGGCACTCGCTGGCACGCAAAACGTAAGAGCTACAAGGTGTTGTTCTGGCGTGAGATAACCCCGCTTGCTGTTCCTATCTTTATGGAGAATGCCTGTGTCCTGTTGATGGGCGTACTGAGCACGTTTCTGGTCAGTTGGCTGGGAAAAGATGCGATGGCAGGCGTTGGGTTGGCGGACAGTTTTAATATGGTCATTATGGCTTTTTTTGCAGCTATCGACCTTGGTACTACAGTCGTTGTGGCATTTAGTCTCGGTAAGCGTGATCGACGGCGAGCGAGGGTAGCGACACGGCAGTCATTAGTGATCATGACATTGTTTGCCGTACTGTTGGCAGCGCTTATTCATCATTTTGGTGAGCAAATTATCGATTTTGTTGCAGGTGAGGCCACACCGGAGGTAAAAGCACTGGCGCTGACTTATCTGGAGCTGACAGTCATCAGTTATCCTGCGGCGGCAATCACCTTGATTGGCAGCGGAGCACTTCGCGGCGCAGGGAATACGAAAATACCGCTTCTTATAAATGGTAGTTTGAATATCCTTAATATCATCATTAGCGGCATATTGATTTACGGTCTTTTCTCCTGGCAGGGGTTAGGGTTTGTCGGGGCAGGACTGGGATTAACTATTTCCCGTTATATTGGCGCAGTCGCCATTTTGTGGGTTCTGGCGATTGGTTTTAATCCTGCGTTACGGATCTCGTTAAAGAGCTATTTTAAACCATTGAATTTCAGCATTATCTGGGAAGTAATGGGGATTGGTATTCCGGCAAGTGTGGAATCCGTATTATTTACCAGTGGCCGGTTATTAACACAAATGTTCGTTGCCGGGATGGGGACGAGTGTTATCGCCGGGAATTTTATCGCTTTTTCGATTGCGGCTCTTATCAATTTACCAGGAAGTGCACTTGGTTCTGCTTCTACAATCATTACGGGTCGAAGGTTGGGGGTAGGGCAAAGAGCGCAAGCAGAAATTCAATTGAGGCATGTGTTTTGGCTGTCCACTATTGGGTTAACGGCAATAGCCTGGTTAACAGCCCCCTTTGCCGGGATTATGGCGTCGTTTTATACCCAGGATCCGCAGGTTAAACATGTCGTTGTGATTCTGATTTGGTTGAATGCTTTATTTATGCCGATTTGGTCCGCCTCTTGGGTACTACCTGCTGGTTTTAAAGGTGCCCGAGATGCTCGCTACGCCATGTGGGTTTCTATGCTGAGCATGTGGGGATGCCGGGTAGTAGTCGGTTATATGTTGGGAATCATGCTTGGCTGGGGTGTGGTTGGCGTCTGGATGGGGATGTTTGCCGACTGGGCCGTGCGGGCTGTGCTGTTTTACTGGCGAATGGTGACAGGGCGATGGCTATGGAAATACCCTCGTTCTGAGCATGAATAGTATGAAAAAAAGCCAGGTGTGTCGGAATAAACGACAAAGCGCAGATTATTTCAGCAAACGAATTCAAAATTAAAAAACAGGCTTTGACATTGTGGATGGGCATCGTTAATATTCGCCCCGTTCTCGCGATTCCTCTGTAGTTCAGTCGGTAGAACGGCGGACTGTTAATCCGTATGTCACTGGTTCGAGTCCAGTCAGAGGAGCCAAATTTCTGAAAAGCCCGCTTTTATAGCGGGCTTTTTGCTTTGTTACTTAATCAAATCCTTCACATCTTTTCCTGACGCAAAGGATCTGAACTCATTATCGGAACGGTGGTTCATTAAAGGTCCGCAGTTTACGCGAATGCAGTCGGTCGCCTTCTGCGCGCAGCAAGTCTATCGCCCGAATGCCAATTTGCAGGTGCTCGGAAATTGCGCCTTCATAAAAACGGTTAGCCTGACCGGGAAGTTTAATCTCACCATGCAACGGTTTATCTGAAACACACAGTAGTGTCCCGTATGGCACGCGGAAACGATATCCTTGTGCTGCAATGGTGGCACTTTCCATATCAATTGCCACGGCCCGACTTAAATTAAAACGCAGTGCAGAAGCTGAGTAGCGTAGCTCCCAGTTCCTGTCATCAGTGGTTACTACAGTTCCAGTGCGTAGCCGCTGTTTAACTTCCTCACCCGGCCTGCCGCTGACGAGTTTGGTGGCGTCATAAAGTGCACGTTGTACTTCAGCAATGCTCGGAATAGGAATATCGGGGGGCAGAACCGCATCAAGAACGTGGTCATCGCGTAAATAAGCATGCGCAAGTACGTAATCTCCAATAGCCTGGCTTTCACGTAATCCTCCGCAGTGACCAATCATCAACCAGACATCCGGGCGCAGCACCGCCAGATGATCGCAGATAGTTTTGGCATTTGACGGCCCCACGCCAATATTAACCAGAGTAATACCCTGACCATCGGTAGTGATTAAATGCCATGCGGGCATCTGGTGTTTTTTCCATGCGAGGTCGGAAATTGCTTCTTCCGGTGCTTCGGTTTCAGCGGTGATCCAGTTCCCGCCAGCACAAGAAAGGGCAATGTAGGGGCTATGAGGATCAAGGATCTGGCTGCACCCCCAACGTACGAATTCATCCACATAACGTGTGTAGTTGGTAAACAAGACGAACGGCTGAAAATGTTCAACTGGCGTACCCGTATAATGGCGTAACCGTGCGAGGGAAAAATCTACCCGGCGTGCATCAAAATGCGATAGCGGGGAGAATTCCGTTGGATGATAAATGCCGTCTGCCGTTTCATCGCCAATTTGTGCCAGTTCGGTTGTCGGGAAATAACGAGTTAATCCGGCGCTCATTGAGCGATCAAGCGTCAGCTCTGAGCCGTCGATGACATAGGGATAAGGAATTTCATGCTCTGACGGTTGCACGGAAATATGTGCACCATAATCCTGGTACAGCAGAGTTAATTGTTCATTAAGATATGAACGAAAGAGGGCAGGGCGGGTGATGGTGGTCGTGTAGCTGCCAGCGTGAGTAAAACGACCAAACGCGCGTGTTTTGGGAGGGTTTGTTGCGCTACCGTCCCAGGTCACGGTCAGCGATGGATAGACAAAAAGACCGTGTTTTCGGGCGTTTTCATCAGGCAGTTCGCCACTTTTAATATATTTGCCAATGGCGTTGCGTAAAGCGACTACAGATTTTTCATATAGCGCGTCAAGTTTATCCAGTGCCTGAGCTGGGGTCAGACCGGAGCCCTTATTATTCATGTGTGTCTCCTGTTCCATACAATTACCGCTTTTCCGATAGTATGTCACAGGAATGTGAAACAAAAGTGTAAGGCGAAGATCGGACGATCTTCGCCACAGCCTCAGGCGCGTTGATTGTCTTTCATCAACAAAGCGGTTATTGCGGAAATCAGGCAGCCAGCCAGCAAATAAATGGCGACGCTATGCCAGTCTCCAGCAAAATAAGTAATCAGAGCAGCAGCAATAAAAGGTGTAAATCCACCGCCTACCACGCTGGCAACCTGATATCCGACGCCAGCGCCGCTGTAGCGATAACTGGCACCAAACATCTCGGTGAACATCGGCTGTTGCACGCAAACCACCATGTCATGCGCAATGTTCGCCAGCATAATGGAGAAGAAAACGATCCAGAAAATGGACTGTGCCTCAAGCGCTATAAAAAAAGGAAATGCGCTTAACGTACCGATTATTGCGCCGGTGATATAAACCCTACGGCGACCAAAACGATCGGCAAGCCAGGCAAAACAGGGAATTGTCAGGCAGCTTAATCCACCCACCAGCAAACCAATATTGAGGAACAATTCGCGCGGCAGCCCCATATTCTGGGTCGAATAGTTAAGTGCAAAGGCGGTAACGATATACATTGTTAGCAACTCGCACAGTCGCAGCGCAATAATCTTAAGGAAAGCACCGGGATGTCGTAACAGAGCTTCGATAACCGGGATGCGTTTTTGCACTACCGCTTGATTATGCTGCTGTTGTTCAAATTCAGCGGACTCCTCCATGCCATTGCGCACCCACAATGCACCCAGCACCAGTACGATGCTAAACAGGAAAGGAATGCGCCAACCCCAGCTCAAAAATTGCTCGTCAGTTGTCATCATACTGATCAGTGACACCAGTCCGGTTGAAAGGAGTAACCCTACACCGTAACCAACTTGTACGCCGCTACTGTAAAAGGCTTTTTTGTTTTTGGGCGCGCTCTCAACGGACAGCAACGCAGCGCCTCCCCATTCGCCGCCAACAGCAAATCCCTGAATAGCTCGCAGCATCACCAGTAAAATTGGTGCCCACCAGCCAATAGTTGAGAACGAAGGGAGAATGCCGATCAATGCTGTGGCGATGCCCATCATCCAGACGGTAAGCATCAACATGCGCTTACGCCCCAGTCGGTCGCCGAAATGGCCGAAAATGACGCCACCGAGCGGACGAAAAAGGAAACCGACACCAAAGGTAGCAAATGCAGCGAGCGTTCCCATTGCCGGGCTTACCTGCGGGAAAAACTCGCGATTAAACACCAATGCGGCGGTAATGCCATAGAGTAAAAAATCATACCAGTCGACGACGGCACCCGCGAAACTGCCTAATGCAGCGCGTCGGGCGCGACTTAACGAAAGCGTTCCTTCATCGGGACGCGTGGAGATGAGCGTGGAGTCCATAGTGATCCTGTTTGTACTGTCTTTTTATAATTAGTATGGAAAAGGTAACTCACATTGCCGTCGATCTATAAACGAACCTTATGAGACTAACGCGACAGAAAGCATCTGCAAATGTTTTTATGCCAGGAACTGAGGATGAAGGGCCGGGAGGGGGCAGTTACATATTACAACCGCGTTGAACAGAAAAATGTGAACGCTAAAGCCGCAACGCATGCTCGGCTGATGCTATTTTTCTCTGATGGGTTTTTTTGAATTTTCCTAATGGGATTTGTGTCACTGACACCAGGCGAGCTAATTGCTTGAATGATTGGCGGAGAGAGGGGGATTTGAACCCCCGGTAGAGTTGCCCCTACTCCGGTTTTCGAGACCGGTCCGTTCAGCCGCTCCGGCATCTCTCCGTTCAGATGGTTGCCATGATGCCAGGAAATTTGGCATTTTAACAGTCCCTGTCCGTGCAATTTTGTTCAAGTGACGAGTTTGCGAGCAAAACGATGATTAAGTGGCCCTGGAAAGTACAAGAAACAGATCATGAAGATACGCTGCCATGGAAGGAAGCTCTGGCGATACCTCTTTTGACATGTCTGACAGAGCAGGAGCAAAGCAAACTAGTCACTCTTGCCGAACGTTTTTTACAGCAAAAAAGACTGGTCCCGCTACAAGGATTTGAACTTGATGCATTGAAAAGTAGTCGCATCGCCTTACTTTTCTGCTTGCCTGTTCTGGAGCTTGGACTGGAATGGCTGGATGGTTTTCATGAAGTGCTAATTTACCCTGCGCCATTTGTGGTGGACGATGAATGGGAAGACGATATAGGACTGGTACATAATCAACGTATCGTTCAATCAGGACAAAGCTGGCAGCAAGGCCCAATCGTGCTGAACTGGCTCGATATACAAGATTCTTTCGATGCCTCGGGCTTTAATCTGATTATCCACGAAGTTGCACATAAACTGGATACGCGAAATGGCGATCGCGCCAGTGGGGTTCCCTTTATTTCTTTACGTGAGGTCGCAGGATGGGAACACGATCTTCATGCGGCGATGGATAACATTCAGGAAGAAATTGAGTTAGTGGGCGAAAATGCCTCCAGCATCGATGCTTATGCTGCCAGTGACCCTGCAGAATGTTTTGCCGTGCTTTCCGAATACTTTTTTAGTGCGCCGGAACTTTTTGCGCCACGCTTCCCCTCGCTGTGGCAACGTTTCTGCCAATTTTATAAGCAGGATCCATTACAACGGCTACGAAATGCCAGTGGGCGAGACACCTATCCAGTACCAAATGTTCATTAAATATAAATTTTGTTGCTTAATTAACCGATTGAAATGGCTTGCGAATTTTAGTGTTGACACTCGCTGCGCTGCTAAGTAATATTCGCCTCGTTCTCACGATTCCTCTGTAGTTCAGTCGGTAGAACGGCGGACTGTTAATCCGTATGTCACTGGTTCGAGTCCAGTCAGAGGAGCCAAATTCAAAAAAGCCTGCTTTCGAGCAGGCTTTTTGCTTTTCTGCAAACGTGCTTTAGTGTTTGAATTTTTGTTAGAGCTTTCATTACGCTGTGACTGAAATTTTCGCGATAATCCTTTTCAGCGTATTGCTGAATTCATCCAAATTTAGATGATCAATAGCCTTTCCTACCACAATCGTCTCTGAAATATCGGCCATGGCAGGCCAGCGAGTCTTATAATCAGCATACACGGCGATGACAGGAACATTATAAGCACTTGCCATGTGTAAAATAGATGTGTCTGGCGTTATTGCAAGGAAGGCATCTCTTATGATTGCTGCAGACCGCATTATTGAAGGTGATAACGACAAATGATAAACGTTATCAAAATGCCGGGTTAGTTCCAGGGCTGTTTCCGAACCTTTCGGACCATGAACAATGACAATTGGCATGTCTGATTGTATTTTAATCATCCCGATGATTTTTTGTGCCATTGTTAGTGAAAATGTTCTCGCTTGCACGCTACCTTCTAAATTAAGAGCAATATATGAACCTAATGAATGCATCTCACAACGTACTTCGTTTAGCACTATTTCGCTGAGGGGCAATTCAAATCTGGGCGGGGGCGCCGGAAATCCTACTTCTCGCATCATGAAGGCCCAGGTCAGCGGTACTGGGGCGCGTAGTGACTGATCCATTTTCGACGCTGACTTACATATCGGTGAATAACATTTCATCGTTAAACCCACAACCTGTAAATTTGCATTGGCTCGTAAGTGACTAATAAATAGCATCGTCTTCAGGTTTTTCTTGCGCATTGCTTCAATACAAAGATCAGGAGTTCCATATTGTTCATTGATGTTTTTTGCTAATTTTTTTATTTCTTTAATACTGGCATGATCCTGCATTGTCATACTGACCAATGTTAATTTTGTTTGTTCCAGATGAAGTGCATCAAAAACAGATTTATTAATTGTTGATGTGACAATCAATAAGTGTTTTATTTTATGCATTTCAAGCGATCGGATTATTGGATAAATAGCCATTGCATCCCCAATTTGATCGGGGATGTGAATAACTACAAATTCACTTTTTGCAATATTAGTATCTTTGCAGCGATAATCATAATACGCAAATGCAATACGTCTGAAAAATGATACAAATGACATTTCCAACCTCGCTTCCATTCTGGTTAAAACGTGGTGAAGTTTATCAGAAATGATTGATTTCTAAAATCGATAAATAATAACGTGGAATATACTATATATTTATGGTTTATGTGTTAATCATTTTCGAGAATTATCATTCTGTTTAAAAACAGCTTGTGTCGCATTCTTCAGTCTGAGGGGCGTAAAGTGAAGGGAAGCGTTAAAACGTCAGCAATTGGAGGTGGTCGTTTTCATGTTTGTTAAGTGGGGGAGAGTGACCCCCACTTTTATTCCACAGTAAGTGTCAGCCGATTAACCTACGTATGCGGCCAGCATCTCCTGTGCTGCCAGTTTGCCTAACGCATTTGCTGCGAAAGGACTGTCACCGGTTAAAAGTTTACGATCTTTGTGTACCCGGCCGGTAATATCATCATTGACGATGTTCATGCCCATTTTCTTCAGTTCTTCACCAAAGTACCAGGTCAGATGACCCGGCATGTAGCCAATCTCTGGCGTTTGTTTGTCTGCAGCGTCAGGGAATGCGCAAATTGAATAACCATTTAATGGGTTATCGCCGTGTCGAAGCGCCAGAAAGGCTGCTGGACCGTGGCAAAGGGAGATAACAAAACGGTCATTTTCGATTGCCCACTGCAGAGCGGCAGCCACGTCTTTGCTTTCTGGTAAACCAATGAGAGCACCGTGACCGCCAGGAACAAAGATTGCTGCATATTCGCTGTCTGCGTTGAGGCTGGCGACAACATCTGCCAATTTTTTCGGATTGCGGAACAGAGATTTGTGCTGCTCAAAGAATGGCATAATTTTTTCATCTTTCCGCGGCATAGCCCAATATTCAAATTTTGTCATCAGGCCAGAAAGCGTCGCAACTTCGAACTCGAAACCAGCAGCATGCAGATGATATAACGGCAGCAACGTTTCAATCGGATGGTTTCCTGTTGAGAAGAGCTTACCATTATCGGTTGGCAAATAGCGTTCATCGGCGGCGATTACCAGGATTTTTTGCTTTCCGCTATACGGTTTTGGATAGTCTACCCCATCAAGATCAGAAATCGGGCTGGTATATTGGCCTAACGAATATTCTGACGGGAAGAAAGCATTATCTTCAGCCATATCGATTTGCGGATTCTTACTTTGTTGAACAGTCATAGTGTATTCCTTGTTGTTACTTATGTAGGTTAGTCACTATATTCGCGACTGAGCTGGTTGCTATTTTTAACCAGATAGGAAATTGGAGTCAATATATCGAAAGCGGTATGCAAGGGGGAGTGTGCGATGACTATGCTGCACTTGTGTAGGATATTAGTCATGCCAATTTTCTCCTTATTGCGTAAAGTGGTTGGAACTGGTGTTAATTTATTTTAGTCTATTTTTCAGAAATCATGATATTGACACCCTGGTAGCACAATTTTTAATTGTGGGGATTTTTTGTGCTCACGTGATGCTTAGAGCGGCGCCGGGGGGGGCTGACAACCGAGTGATTTGCCTGAGGCCTGCTTAAGATAGGTAAATGCTGGAGCAAAGAATCTCCCCGGAACATGCGATGAGAGTGTAAGTTAAGAAAATGAGATTATTAGCAAAAAATAATCGTAAAACTGTCTGGCACGAAAGATTATCGCGAAAGAATGATGATCCAGATTAAGGTTTAACTGATGACAGATATGATTAATTACTTGTCATCAGATGTACTCTTTGCGCAATTTGCCAGAGGGAATGGGCTGGAGACTAAAGTGGGGCAGCAACGATAACTTTTCTAAAGATAATGACATAAATATAGCATTAAAAATATGCACTAATCATTCAAGCGCAGTTGATTAATATTGAATTTTTTCAGGGAATACCTATGTACCGAAATATTGTTATTCCGGTGAATGTTTTTTCTCGGGATGATAGAGAGCAAGCGTTTTTCCATGCGCAATTTTTCGCCAATGTTTCTTCTGGGCATGTTCACTTACTTGGCTTTATACCGGAATATTTAAGAGTTCTCGAGCGTGGGTATATTTCTGATATGCATCGTTTTAAAGAAGCTCTACGTGGGCAGGCTGTGTGCCGTTTAGCTCATATAGCAGAACAACTGGTTTTGCCTGAAGGATTTATTCATACATATGTTCATTTCGGCACTCTTCCGGAAGGGATAAAGGAACTTGCTGAACAACAACTGGCTGATGTTATTGTGCTGGGAGCTACGCAGGAATTAGGGTTTATCGACATGCTACGGCAGTTTAGCGTGCCGCTGTTGGTGATTTGATGTGGGATATAAAAAAGCCTGAATTCGATGAGGGACGAACTCAGGCCGATATTATGTTTTACAGTTACGAGCCGCGGCGCGTTGGCTGATTAGAACTGGTAGACTAAGCCCACAGCAACGATATCGTCGGTCGCGATGCCGTTTTCTTTGTAGAAGTCGTCGCCGTTGTCCAGCAGGTTGATTTTATAATCAACATAGGTGGACATGTTTTTGTTGAAATAGTAGGTCATACCGATATCAACATATTTAACCAGGTCTTTGTTGGTGTAATGATGATTACCCTGGCTGTCAAAGTTATCACTATTTACACCGCCTAAATCCTTACCTTTTGATTGCAGGTAAGCGATGGACGGACGCAGACCGAAGTCGAACTGATACTGAGCAACAACTTCGAAGTTTTGGGTTTTGTTAGCGATAGCATCAGCATCACCGTAACCAGTCATGTTACGGGTTTCAGCATACATGGCTGCTAAGTAAACGTTATTAGCGTCGTATTTAGCACCAACGGTCCATGCTTCTGCTGTTTCACCGCCAGCTGTTGCATCGAAGCGATCTCCATAACGAGTGTTATGAGTACCTTTGTGAACCTGGTTATCGGTACGGTCAGAGTTAGAATATGCAGCACCCAGACTTAAACCGAAGTCAAAGTCATAGGAAGTTGACATACCGTAACCATCGCCGTTCTCTTTGGCCAATTTACGGCCATTACCGTTACCGGAACCTTCTTGATCAAATAATCCGCTTTTTTCGTTATTACCCTGGTATTGCAGAGCAAAGTTCAGACCATCAACCTGGCCAAAGAAGCCATTGTTACGGTAGGTTGCAACGCTGTTAGCACGACCGTTCATGAAGTTGTCGGCGCCAGCATAGGTATCTCCACCAAATTCTGGCAGCATATCGGTCCATGCTTCTACGTCATATACGACACCGTAGTTACGACCATAGTCGAAAGTGCCGTTCTGACCGAAACCAAAGCCTGCAAATGCCAGACGCGTTGCGGTATTACCCTTGTCACTTTCCGGGCCGTTTGCACCAATGTTAAATTCCCACTGACCATAGCCAGTGAACTGGTCAGCGATCTGGGTTTCACCTTTGAAACCGATACGGGCATATGACATGTCGCCATCACTGCCAGAGTCATCAGAGAAGTAGTGCAGACCCGCTACTTTTCCGTATAAATCCAGTTTATTACCATCTTTATTATAGACTTCAGCCGCATTTGCTGCGCCAGCAACTAATAACGCCGGGACCAGCATTGCCAGAACTTTTCTTTTCATTATGTATTCCCTTGTGATTATAATCTTCATGAATATATCAATAAGTGCCGTTATCCAAAAAAAAGCACATTTGGATACTATTCTATGAAGTTCATTTTATTTTAAAGATTACATGTAACAAATGTATTTAAAAGATTTCAAAATGTTTCTATTCTATTTAATATAATTCAAAATTATGAATTGTAGACATAAGCATTCATCATTTTTATATTTCTATATCAATGATTTATTGTTCTTTTGGAAGGATAGGTTGCATCAATGGTTGTTGAGCTAAAGACTTAGTGTGATCTACTGCACATAAATAAACGCATAAAAAAAGCCGGCATCATGCCGGCCCAAAAATATAAACAAGACGATAAAAGGCTAATAACGCAGTTATCATGACACAGAAAACAAAAAAGGTATAATTGCATTCAGTGTTAATATATTCAAAATATGAATTAATTAATTATGCTCAAACGAAAAACAAATGCCTTCCGACTTGTTTTTACTGCAAATAATGTCACTGGTTAAGATTCATATATTTGTTCAAAAAATGAATGAGACTTGACTGGCTCGACCGATGTGGAAAAATGTGACTTTTATCACATAACAGTATAAGTCTGAATTTTCCGGGTTATCTCAAAATGGAGTATGGTTCGACAGCAATGGAAGAAAGACTCTCTCGCAGCCCTGGCGGCAAACTGGCTTTATGGGCTTTCTATACCTGGTGTGGTTATTTTGTCTGGGTAATGGCGCGTTACATCTGGGTAATGAGCCGCATCCCCGATGCCCCCGTGTCTGGATTTGAAAGTGATTTAGGTTCAACTGCGGGTAAGTGGTTAGGTGCGTTAGTGGGATTTTTGTTTATGGCCATGGTCGGTGCGTTGTTAGGCGGCATTGCCTGGTACACGCGACCTCGACCCGTACGTAACAGACGCTATGAGTAAAAACTGCTAAGGTTGCGACTCTTTGGCAGCGGAGCGCATATGGACTTACAACACTGGCAGGCACAATTCGAGAACTGGTTGAAGAGCCATCATCAGTATCAGGACGCGGCCCATGACCTGTGTCATTTTCGCCGCGTCTGGGCGACGGCACAAAAACTGGCGGTAGATGAAGACGTGGACATGCTGGTGATTTTAACCGCCTGTTATTTTCACGATATCGTGAGCCTGGCGAAAAATCATCCGCAACGACAGCAATCTTCAATACTGGCAGCAGAAGAGACGCGTCGCCTGCTATGCGAAGAGTTCGCGCAATTTCCAGCGGAGAAAATCGAGGCCGTTTGTCATGCCATTGCAGCACACAGTTTCAGTGCGCAAATTACGCCCCTAACGGCGGAAGCTAAAATCGTGCAGGATGCGGACCGGCTGGAAGCCTTAGGCGCAATTGGCCTGGCGCGTGTGTTTGCGGTTTCAGGCGCGTTGGGTGTGGCGCTGTTTGATGGCGAAGATCCGTTCGCGCAGCATCGGCCGCTCGATGATAAACGCTACGCGCTGGACCATTTTCAGACCAAGCTGCTAAAACTACCGCAAACGATGCAGACCACAAAAGGTAAACAACTGGCGCAACACAACGCCCGTTTTCTGGTGGAGTTTATGACCAAACTTAGTGCTGAACTGGCGGGGGAGAATGAAGGTATCGATCACAACGTGATTGATGCGTTTTCGTCAGCTGACTGCGCGCGTGGCCCTAAACCGATGTAATTATGTTAACCTGTCGGCCATCTCATATGGCCGGTTAAATCTATGCAGGAAAATATTTCAGTAACCGATTCATACAGCACCGGGAATGCCGCACAGGCAATGCTGGAGAAACTGCTGCAAATTTATGATGTTAAAACGCTGGTAGCGCAACTTAATGGTGTGGGTGAGAACCACTGGAGCGCGGCGATTTTAAAACGTGCGCTGGCGAATGATTCGGTATGGCACCGTTTAAGTGGAAATGAGTTCGCCCACCTGCAAACGTTGCTACCCAAACCGCCAGCACATCATCCGCATTATGCGTTTCGCTTTATCGATCTCTTTGCCGGGATTGGTGGCATCCGTCGCGGTTTTGAGTCAATTGGCGGTCAGTGCGTATTTACCAGTGAATGGAATAAACATGCGGTGCGCACCTATAAAGCCAACCATTATTGCGATCCGGCAACTCATCATTTTAATGAAGATATCCGTGACATCACCCTGAGTCATAAAGAGGGTGTAAGTGATGACGCGGCGGCGGAACATATTCGTCAGCACATTCCTGAACACGATGTTTTACTGGCCGGTTTTCCTTGCCAGCCGTTTTCACTGGCTGGCGTATCGAAAAAGAACTCGCTTGGGCGGGCGCACGGTTTTGCCTGCGATACCCAGGGTACGCTGTTCTTTGATGTGGTGCGCATTATCGACGCTCGTCGTCCGGCGATTTTTGTGCTCGAAAACGTTAAGAACCTGAAAAGCCACGACCAGGGTAAAACGTTCCGCATCATCATGCAGACGCTGGACGAACTGGGCTATGACGTTGCCGACGCAGAAGATAACGGCCCGGACGATCCGAAAATCATCGATGGCAAACATTTTCTACCACAGCACCGTGAGCGCATCGTGCTGGTGGGCTTTCGTCGCGACCTTAATCTGAAAGAAGATTTCACCCTGCGTGACATTAGCGATTGTTTCCCGGTGCAGCGAGTGACGCTGGCGCAGTTGCTGGACCCGATGGTCGAAGCGAAATATATCCTGACGCCGGTGCTATGGAAGTATCTCTATCGCTATGCGAAAAAGCATCAGGCGCGCGGTAACGGCTTTGGTTATGGGATGGTTTATCCGAACAATCCGCAAAGTGTCACGCGCACGCTTTCTGCCCGTTATTATAAAGACGGCGCGGAAATCTTAATCGATCGCGGCTGGGATATGGCGACAGGTGAGAAAGACTTTGACGATCCGCAGAATCAGCAACATCGCCCACGAAGATTAACGCCTCGCGAATGCGCGCGTCTGATGGGCTTTGAAGCGCCGGGAGAAGCGAAATTCCGTATACCGGTTTCTGATACGCAAGCCTATCGTCAGTTCGGTAATTCGGTGGTAGTACCGGTCTTTGCCGCGGTGGCAAAACTGCTCGAGCCAAAAATCAGACAAGCGGTGGCGTTGCGTCAGCGAGAAACACAACATGGCCGATGTTCACGATAAGGCCACGCGTAGCAAAAATATGCGCGCGATTTCCACGCGCGATACGGCAATCGAGAAACGTCTCGCCAGCCTGTTAACTGAGCAGGGGCTGGCGTTTCGTGTTCAGGAGGCCAATCTTCCCGGACGTCCGGATTTTGTCCTTGATGAATTTCGCTGTGTGATATTTGCCCACGGTTGCTTCTGGCACCATCACCATTGTTATCTGTTTAAAGTCCCCGCCTCGCGAACAGATTTTTGGCTGGAGAAGATAGGTAAAAATGTCGAGCGCGATCGGCGCGATATCAGTCGTTTGCAGGAACTCGGCTGGCGCGTGTTGATTGTCTGGGAATGTGCGTTACGCGGGCGGGAGAAATTAACGGACGCGGCACTTACCGAGCGTCTGGAAGAGTGGATCTGCGGCGAGGGCGCCAGCGCGCAGATCGACACTCTGGGGATTCATTTACTCGCTTGATGCATCCTGAATGACGGGAGCGACAACGGGTTTTGCCGGGAAGAGATATTTCCCCAACGTGACCAGCACCACGGCGAAAACAATCACTCCTAGCGCCAGCCATTCAATCTTCGACAGCGTTTCGCCGCCCAGACCCGTACCCAGCAATACCGCGACCACGGGATTAACATAGGCGTAGCTGGTGGCCAGAGCCGGACTGACATTGCGGATTAAATACATATAAGCGTTGATGGCGATAATCGAGCCAAACAGCGTCAGATAGCCGACTGCAAGGAAACCAGAAAGCGAAGGGACTGCTGTCAGTTTTTCACCCGCAATCATCGACGCAATCATTAACACTACGCCTGCCGCCAGCATCTCAATGGCACCTGCCATCATCCCTACCGGTAAGGTAATGCGCGAGCCATAAACCGACCCAAACGCCCAGCTAATTGAGCCGATTAAAATCAGCATTGCACCCCACGGGTTACCGCTTAAATTACCGCCACTATTGAGCATGATGATCCCGGCAAGCCCAATGGCGATACCCACCCATTCCAGTTTGCGCGTTTTAATGCCAAACAGGCGGCTGAAGCAAAGAGTAAAGAGTGGCACCGTTGCCACCACCACGGCGGCAATGCCGGAAGGGACGTTTTGATGTTCGGCAACCGTCACCATACCGTTACCGACAGCCAGCAGTAACAGGCCAATAAGCGCGGCGTTGAGCAGGGGACGTAGCGGCGGCAATTTGTGCCCACGCAGCAGTAAAAACGCCATCAATAAAATACCTGCTGCCAAAAATCGCACCCCCGCCATCATTAACGGTGGCCAGCTTTCAACGCCAATCCGAATGACAAAATAGGTCGAGCCCCAAATGATATACAACGCAAACAGCGCGCCAAAAAGCGGTAACAACTGGCGGAAACGCATAATCCCTCACGGTGGAAATAAAAAGGTGCTTCATAGTAAACGTGAAAATCATTCTGCTGGCGAGAGATATAATTGAGCTTGATTGTTAAAAAAATGTTGACCTGTGAAGCAAGTATCAGGCAAGCCGATTTTGCTTCATACTTAGCGCGTCAACGATAAAAATGAGAGGGAATGCTTTTGGCCGGGAGTAGTTTATTGACGTTGCTCGATGATATCGCCACTTTGCTGGACGATATCTCCGTGATGGGCAAGCTGGCGGCGAAGAAAACCGCCGGTGTATTAGGGGATGACTTGTCGCTTAATGCGCAACAAGTTTCAGGTGTGCGTGCCAACCGGGAACTTCCTGTGGTCTGGGGCGTGGCGAAGGGATCGCTAATCAACAAAGTGATTCTGGTGCCGCTGGCGCTGATCATCAGTGCATTTATCCCGTGGGCAATTACGCCACTGTTGATGATTGGTGGTGCGTTTCTCTGCTTTGAAGGGGTAGAGAAAGTGCTACATATGCTGGAGGCGCGTAAACACAAAGAGGATCCGGCGCAGAGTCAGCAGCGTCTGGAAAAACTGGCGGAGCAAGACCCGCTCAAGTTTGAAAAGGACAAAATAAAAGGGGCCATTCGCACCGATTTTATTTTGTCTGCGGAAATTGTCGCCATAACGCTGGGCATTGTGGCGGAAGCGCCGCTGATTAATCAGGTGCTGGTGCTCTCAGGGATAGCTCTGGTGGTAACGATTGGCGTGTATGGCCTGGTGGGGATTATCGTTAAGATTGATGACCTGGGCTACTGGCTGGCAGAAAAGTCCAGTACGTTGATGCAGGCATTGGGTAAGGGGCTGTTGATTATCGCGCCCTGGCTGATGAAAGCATTATCGGTTGTCGGCACGCTGGCGATGTTCCTGGTGGGTGGCGGCATTGTGGTGCATGGCATCGCGCCGCTGCATCATGCCATTGAACATTTTGCCGGACAGCAGAACGCGCTGGTGGCGATGATATTACCGACTGTTTTAAATCTGATTCTTGGATTTATCATCGGTGGCATCGTGGTGCTGGGAGTGAAAGTGGTAGCGAAAATGCGCGGCCAGGCACATTAAAATTCACACTGGCTGTTATGCAAAATTCGCCATCCTCGACTAAGGTGAACAAGTTTCACTCGAAAAAAGGAGGCGAGTATGAGCTTTATGGTTAGTGAGGAAGTCACGGTAAAAGAGGGCGGCCCGCGGATGATTGTCACCGGGTATTCCAGCGGTATGGTTGAGTGCCGGTGGTATGACGGTTATGGGGTCAAGCGGGAAGCTTTTCATGAAACCGAGCTTGTTCCGGGGGAGAGGAGTTGTTCGTCGGAAGAAGTTTGAAAGTGTGCAATTAACACCAGGTCGGATGTGGCGTTCACGCCGCATCCGGCAGTTGTACCAGCGTCTGCATGGAATGCCTGATGCGACGCTGTCGCGTCTTATCATGCCTGGGTTATACAAATAATCGATATCTGGCGATAGAATCAAAAGTATGCCGGATAAGGCGTTCACGCCGCATCCGGCAGTCCTGCCAGCGTCAATATCGAAGGCCTGATGCCTCGTATCATGCCAACATTATAAAATTATCGTTGTTTGGCGGTACGCTATCGCCAGGTTATGCCAGAATCATTAAAAAGCAGGTTGGGAGTCGTCAGGGTGCAGCACGAGACAAAAATGGAAAACCAGAGCTGGCTAAAAAAACTCGCGCGCCGCCTGGGGCCAGGTCATGTCGTTAATCTGTGTTTTATCGTGGTGTTGATCTTCTCCACTTTGCTCACCTGGCGTGAAGTCGTGGTGCTGGAAGACGCCTATATCTCAAGCCAGCGTAATCATCTGGAAAACGTTGCCAACGCGCTCGATAAGCAATTGCAATATAACGTCGATAAACTGATTTTTTTGCGTAATGGAATGCGTGAAGCCCTTGTTGCGCCGCTGGATTTCACCTCTATGCGAAACGCTGTTATCGAGTTTGAACAACATCGCGACGAGCACGCCTGGCAAATCGAACTCAACAGACGACGCACTCTGTCAGTAAACGGTGTCTCGGATGCGTTAGTGAGCGAGGGAAATCAGCTTTCTCGCGAAAATGAATTACTCGACAATGAAATTACCGCCGCACTGGAAGTCGGCTACTTACTGCGACTGGCGCACAACTCTTCTTCGATGGTTGAACAGGCGATGTATGTCTCGCGCGCCGGATTCTACGTTTCGACGCAGCCGACGTTGTTTACCCGAAATATCCCTACGCGTTACTACGAATTTGTCACACAACCCTGGTTTATCGGCCAATCAGAACGAGAAAATCGTCAACGTGGCGTACGTTGGTTTACCTCTCAGCATGACCATAACAATGTTACTGAACCGCAGGTCACCGTAAGCGTGCCGGTCGACAGTAATAATTACTGGTATGGCGTGTTGGGGATGAGTATCCCTGTGCGCTCAATGCAGCAATTTCTAAAAAACGCTATTGATAAAAACCTGGATGGCGAATATCAGCTCTACGACAGTAAACTGAAATTATTAACTTCCTCTAACCCGGAACACTTGGCGGAGGATCTCTTTGATCCTCGAGAGCTGGCATCTCTGGCGCAGGCTATGGAACACGATACGCGCGGTGGCATCAGGATGAGCAGTCGCTATGTTAGCTGGGAGCGACTGGACCATTTTGACGGCGCATTGGTGCGCATTCATTCGCTCAGTGAAGGTGTGCGTGGTGATTTCGGCAGCATCAGCATTGCGTTAACCCTTCTGTGGGCGCTTTTTACGACGATGTTACTTATCTCCTGGTATGTGATTCGCCAGATGGTCAGCAATATGTTTGTCCTGCAAAGCTCGTTGCAGTGGCAGGCGTGGCATGACACCTTAACGCGCTTGTATAACCGTGGCGCATTGTTCGAAAAAGCGCGTCCGCTTGCAGAGTTGTGTCAGATACACAAACATCCGTTTTCTGTCATCCAGGTCGACCTTGACCATTTTAAAGCGATTAATGACCGCTTTGGTCATCAGGCAGGCGATCGTGTGCTGTCGCATGCTGCCGGATTAATCAGTCGTTCATTGCGTTCACAGGACGTTGCCGGCCGCGTGGGCGGCGAGGAGTTTTGTGTGATTCTGCCTGGCGCTAACCTGGCGCAGGCAACGGAAGTGGCCGAACGTATTCGCCTGAAGCTGAATGAAAAAGAGATGTTGATCGCCAAGAGCACGACCCTACGCATCAGTGCTTCGCTGGGGGTGAGTAGCAGTGAGGAAACCGGCGATTATGATTTTGAACAATTACAGTCTCTGGCCGACCGACGGTTGTATCTTGCAAAACAAGCGGGGCGCAATCAGGTTTGCGCCAGCGATAGCCCTTAACTGGCCGTGAAAAAGTGATCCAGTCCTTCGCGCCAGCCTTCCGGTCCTTCTCGCTGTGTCCGCAAGACACGGGCCGGATCCTCATTTTGCAAATGCACGCCTTCCCGGTTTAGCCCTTTTACGATCACCGCATAATCCATCACTTCCAGTAATGGTGCGTCATTTGGGCCGTCGCCTAAGCCAAGCGTGGTCGGACGTTTTCCACGCGATTGCTGATATGCCGCAATGATCCAGTTGGCTGCCTGATCTTTCCCGGCTGAGACATCCAGCACATGCCAGAAACGCGCACCTTGCACAAACTGCAAGCCCAGTTCATTCAGGCGAGCGGTAAATTGTGCCATCCGCTCGTCACTGTCGCGCCAGATAAGCGTGACCGAAGCCTCATGCAACTGCGTCAGTGCGGCCTGGCTGCGGCTTAAGCCAGTCCATTCAGCGATGGTTGTATCATCGACGTCATCAAAGGTGGTGAATTTGAAGTGTTCTTTCTCACGCAGCGTATTTAATACCAGGCTGATTTCACTATGAGCAATCCCCGAGATGATGCGCGGAAAGCCGGCCAAATCCTGCCATTGTTGATCCAGTTGGATCACCGCGCCGTTCTCCGCAATGAGTGACAACCCTTGCAGACCTAACATCTTTTGCAGGTACAGCATTTCAGCCGAGGTTTTACTACTACACAGGATCACGGGGATCTCCGCTTCCCGCAGGCGGATTAACCAGGAGGCGGCAGGTTGCCAGTCATAGCTATGACTGTCCAACAGGGTGCCATCAAGATCGGTGAAAATCAGCAGCGGTTGATGAATTGAAAGCATGATCGCGCAGTACTCCCTTTGCCGGATATTTCTTAAAACAGCACGAATTATAAAAAATCGTTTTTTGGGAGCGATCACGTGAACGCCAGAGCCTCCAGGGGGTGACGCGGATCACACTTCCATTCATTAGTGACGTTAATCATTCATATCAAGAATATTTTCTTGTCAGCCTAAAAAATTGCGGATAAGGTGATGAACGCATCAGATTTCCTGGTGTAACGAATTTTTTAAGTGCTTCTTGCTTAAGCAAGTTTGATCCCGACCCCAACAAGGGCCGGGATTTTTTTATCACGCATTTAGCGATTCACTTCAGAGACGCTAAAGTCATGAATATCAAGTTCAAAGGCATCGGCTAATTCACGCCATGTATGATATTCACGGCCATCGACGCTGACGTGTTCTGAATCGTTCTGGCTGCGATGAACTTCGCTTTCGCTAATTTCATTGATCGCCGCCAGCAGGGCATCGACATCGACGCTGACCTCACGTTTTGCGGTATCGCTGTACTCTTTTGCGGTTTTCATCATCTATCCTCGCAACCGTTGCTTATATGTTGCTGCCGACACGTCATGTCAGCCAGGCATTTCTTAAGTATAGACCGTTGAGAAAATCAGCACTCGCACGCGCCTGGCGCTGTCAGAAAAACGAAATTGTTCTACACTGGCACAAAGCCACAGGAGGAAAACGATGAAGGTGAATGATCGGGTAACAGTCAAAACGGATGGCGGTCCGCGTCGTCCTGGCGTGGTACTGGCAGTTGAGGAGTTTAGTGAAGGCACAATGTACCTGGTTTCGCTGGAAGACTACCCGCTCGGCATCTGGTTCTTTAATGAAGCAGGGCATCAGGATGGTATCTTTGTGGAGAAAGCAGAGTAATTTCTGTCAGCCTGACTGGTGGAATACCACCAGTCAGTATGCCCTAGCGCATGTTGACAAAAATACCATTTGTCACATTGTCCGTCAGTCGGACGACATGGTAGATAACCTGTTTATTATGCGTTTTGATCTTACGTTTAATATTGCCTTTATGCGATGAAACGGTCTTGGCTTTAATATTCATTTGGTCGGATATTTGAATCGTTCCCTGGCCAGCCATCCACATTCGCAACATACTCGATTCGGTCCGGCTTAATGATAGCGTTGGCATATTTAAAATGCTGGCCATCGTTGTCTCTTTTTTCAGAATATCGCCAAGGATATCATCAAGAGATTCCGGTTTAATCGATTTGGAACTGATCAATAAATTTTTTCTGACCAATAGATATTCATCAAAATGAACATTGGCAATTGCCATAAAAACGATAAATAACGTATTGGGATGTTGATTAATGATGTACTTGATACGTTGACTGTTAGAAGCATCGTGGATAAAACAGTCCTCATTAATAAACACCACTGAAGGGTGCTGTGAATCACAAGCGATGGCAAGGTCATCAACGGTTTCAATGTCGTTGATTTCTCTTTTTTTCACCCCTCTACTCAACAGATACCCGGTCAAACCCAGCCGGGTGTAACTACATAAATCCATAATAATCGTTGACATGGCATACCCTCACTCAATGCGTAACGATAATTCCCCTTACCTGAATATTTCATCATGACTAAACGGAACGACATGGGTCACCTAATGCGCCACTCTCGCGATTTTTCAGGCGGACTTACTATCCCGTAAAGCGTTGTATAATTTGCCTGGAATTGTCTTAAAGTAAAGTAAATGTTGCGATATGTGAGTGAGGTTAAAACAAATATTTCGCCACAGGAGTATCCTGGAAGATGTTCGCTGGTATTATTTTTCAGATAATCCTTAGGATAACAAGAGAAACATTAGGGAATCATATTACAGGCAATTCGCTGATAATATCCGCCAGCAAATTAAAAATTTCACTAAATAAATGTTCGCAAAAAGGAGCAATTAACGGCATTAATGCCGCCATTAAAGAGATACCGACAGTCAACGTTAATGGAAAACCAATAACAAAAATTGATAATTGCGGGGCCATGCGATTCAGTAAACCTAATGCCAGATTCAGGGTCAGCAACAGGGTAATCAGCGGTAACGCCAGCATCAACCCGTTAAGGAAAATCAGACTCCCTGCTTTGGTGAGTGCCAGAAATGCATTGCTGTTCAGCGGTTCGCCACCAATGGGTAGAGTGTGAAACGTATCGACCAGCAGTGAAATCAACCATAAATGACCGTTAAATGTCAGGAACAGCAGTAACGCCAGCATATCCATAATGCGCGCTAAGACGGGCATATTGAGATGGCTGCCAGGATCGACGAACGTCGCAAATGACAGCCCCATTTGCAGACCGATAATTTCGCCAGCGGTTCGAACAGCGGCAAAGGCAAATTGCATGGTAAAGCCAAGTGCAATGCCAATCAGGATTTGCTGCACCGCCAGCCATAGGGCATAGAACGAAAAAACGGCAACATCGTTGGCGGGGATTGCCGGAGCAATGGCGAACGTGATCATCATTGCGAGGCCTAGTTTTACCCGTTTTGGCACGCTGCGTTCGCTCAAAATGGGCGCGGTGGAGATCAGCGCCAGCACACGCAGTAATGGCCAGAAATACAGGCTTAACCAGGAAAGCCATTGATCGCTTGTTACCTGCAACATTACATCGATTACCCGATGATATACGGCAGGTTAGTGAATAAGGTACGAACGTAATCCAGCAACAGGTTGAGCATCCACGGTCCGGCAATAATAATGGCGATAAATACGGCGATGATTTTCGGAATAAACGACAGCGTCATTTCGTTAATCTGGGTGGCGGCCTGCAAAATACTGATGATAAGGCCAGTGACCAGCGCCACCAGCAACAGCGGGGCAGCCAGTGCCAGCGCGACTTTCATCGCTTCTGTCCCCATCATCATGACCGATTCGGGTGTCATTTGGCCTCTCTAGCTGTAAAAGCTTTGTGCCAGTGAACCGACCAGCAATTGCCAGCCATCCACCAGTACAAACAGCATCAGTTTAAACGGCAGAGCAATGGTCGCGGGGGGAACCATCATCATCCCCAATGCCATCAACACGCTTGCAATAACCAGGTCGATAATCAAAAACGGAATGAAAATCGTGAAGCCTATCTGGAAGGCGGTTTTCAACTCGCTGGTCACGTAGGCCGGGAGCAAAATGCGCATCGGTACTGCTTCAGGTCCCTGCAACGGGCCGGTATTCGCCAGCCTGGCAAACAACCCTAAATCCGCCTCGCGGGTCTGGCGCAGCATAAACTCACGCAGTGGCTGCGCCCCTTTTTCCAGCGCCTCCTGCATTGAAATTTTCTCTTCGCTGAACGGCTGATACGCATCGACATAAATTTTGTCGATTACCGGAGACATAATAAAAAAGGTCAAAAACAGCGCCAGCCCCAGCAATACCTGGTTGGGCGGCGCGGAGGGCGTTCCCAGTGCGTTACGCAATAAACCAAAAACAATGATGATGCGGGTGAAGCTGGTCATCATCAGTAAAATTGCCGGAATAAAAGTCAGCGAGGTGATGAACACCAGCGTCTGCACCGGGAGTGACCAGCTTTGTCCACCGCCAGGCAGCGGCTGGCTGGTGATGCCAGGCAGTTGAGCAAAGGCGAGGGGAGTAAACAGCCAGAGAAGGGCCGGTGCGACAGACAAGAGATGACGCATCAGGCTCTCCCGCCACGCTTAAGTAAATTTTTCATGACCGACTGAAAATCGGCTTGAGGTAACTCTTCCGTTGGCGCAGAAGGGGGAAGTTTATGCAGCAGATTGATTTGCCCGGCAGTAACGCCGAGCACCAGTCGCGCATCTTCCACATCGACCACCACGACCCGTTCACGCGCCCCCAACGAGGCACTAGCGCTGACTTTCAGCCCGTTCGTGCCATTACGTTTGTGAGCAAATCCCAGCCTTTTTACCAGCCAGGCCGCAGCGAGGATCAGGACAATAATGGCAATTAGCGCGCCGCTCACCTGAAGGAGCGGAGCAGCAGAAACCGGCGCGGAAGGTTGTACAGTAGCGTGGTTATTCATCACTAACGGCTCAGGCGGCGCATTCGCTCGGACGGGGTAATGATATCGGTGATCCGCACGCCATATTTATCAGCGACTACGACAACTTCGCCCTGAGCAATTAAATAACCGTTGATCAGAATATCCAGTGGTTCGCCCGCCAGACCGTCCAGCGCCACGACTGACCCTTGCGTCAGACGCAACAACTCTTTGATGGTCATTCGTGTGCGGCCCAGTTCGACGGTCAGCTTAACCGGAATATCCATAATCAGGTCGATATCCTGCAATGTTCCACTGACGTCGCCGCCGCCAAGCTGCTGGAACACGGCTTCAGCCGCGCTT
The DNA here is from genome assembly GCF_004212225.1 of Escherichia sp. E14V7. Classification (NCBI taxonomy): domain Bacteria; kingdom Pseudomonadati; phylum Pseudomonadota; class Gammaproteobacteria; order Enterobacterales; family Enterobacteriaceae; genus Escherichia; species Escherichia sp. E14V7. Next base: position 49,580 of record NZ_RHJJ01000015.1, on the reverse strand, counting down.
TTGCCGCTTGTTGATTTTTGTTCGCCTAACGCTTCAGCCCACAGATCGTCCATTGCGCCGTTGTTGTCATCGGCCGGATTATTCAAGTCACTCATTTGGGCTGTTCCTCGTTCAGAGAATTCAAAATCGGGTTAATCAAATGTTCTATCCGTAACGCATACTGACCGTTGATGGTGCCGTACTGACTGGTCAGTACCGGAACGCCGTCAACATGGGCGATAATGCGATCGGGTTTTTCTATCGGCAGGACATCGCCGGGCTTCAGCTTTAAAATCTGCGACAGGCGCAGCGAAATATCGGCAAAGTTGGCAACCAGCTCCAGCTGTGAATGCTGCACCTGGCGCACCAGGTTATCGCGCCAGTTCTGATCTTCATTACGCGAGTTTTCCAGCGGCGGGTTAACCAACAATTCCCTCAGTGGCTCGATCATGCTGAATGGCAGGCAGATATTAAATTCGCCGGTCAGGTTGCCAATCTCCACATGGAACGGCGTGTTAACCACAATGTCGTTCGGTGAGGTGGTGATATTGGTAAATTTCACCTGCATTTCGGAACGCACGTACTCGACTTCCAGCGGATTAATCGCCTTCCACGCGTCGCTATAGCCTTCAAGTGCCAGCTTCAACATGCGATTGATGACGCGCTGTTCGGTATGAGTAAACTCGCGACCTTCTACTTTGGTCGGGAAGCGTCCATCGCCGCCAAACAGGTTATCCACGGCGATAAACACCAGACTCGGCGAAAACACCACCAGCCCTGTTCCGCGCAGCGGTTTCAGATGGATAAGGTTCAGGTTGGTCGGCACCGGCAGGTTGCGGGCAAATTCATGGTACGGCTGTATGCGGATAGCCCCGACGGTAATGTCCGGGCTACGGCGCAGCAGGTTGAACAGCCCCATACGAAAATGGCGGGCAAAACGTTCATTGATGATTTCCAGCGCCTGTAACCGTTCGCGCACAACCCGTCGTTGGGTATTAGGATCGTACGGACGAATGTCACTTTCGCCGCTAACACTGGTTGTCGGTTCGTCTTTGACCTCGCTGTCGCCATTCAACAGCGCATCAATTTCAGCTTGAGAAAGAATACTATCGCCCATGTCGTTATCGCAGAATAAAAGCGGTATACAGCACGTCGGTGACATCCTGTTTCGGTTGCCCGGCAACAAGCGGGGGGGAGAGTGTGGCTTTAATTGCGGCAATCAGTTTTTGCTTGCCTTCTTCCGTTGCCAGCACGGCGGCATCCTGGCGCGAAAACAGTAACAGCAAGCGACTGCGGACTTCCGGCAAATACTCGCTCAGCCGCGAACGGGTGGCTTCATCTTTCAGCCGCAGCGTTATGCCGATATAAAGCACGCGATCTGCATCGCCAAGATTGACCGTAAAAGTGTCCAGCGCATAGAAGACAGGTGAGAGCACGACGTGTTGCTGCGCTTTGTCGCCAGCGGTCACTTGTTGCGAATGCCAGTAGCTGTAACCCGCGCTGGCACAAGCCGCGAGAGTGATGAATACCAGGATCGGGAGCCAAAGCGATCGCCTGCTTTTCTTGCTTATCGCGTAATCAGTCATGTGTTGCGGTCTTCCTGTGTCGCTACTGCTTATCGGCTAATTATCCTGCGTCTTAAGTGTGGCAAAGCGGGGAAAAGACGCGGATTAAGGTGCTACCTCTGACGTTAGGCGAAAATATCGACGCCACTATTGCCCGATGAAACTCTCTGAAGAGTTGTGGGAACTGGCAATGCATCGTCATCCTCGGTTGTCAGGCGTTCATGGCCTGATGTGCGTGGACGTTGTTGTTGCTCGGAAGCTGCCTGCTGCTGACCGCTAAAACTCTCTCCGCTGATATTGCTCTGCCCCAACTGAATTCCGCTTTCTGCCAGTTGTGTGCGCAGTACCGGCAAAGCCGCTTCCAGAGCGGCGCGCACGTGCTGATGCGGTGAAACCATCTGAATTTGCGCCTGGTTGTCATCCACCTTAAGGGAGATTTGCACTTCGCCTAAATCTTGCGGATGCAAACGCAGTTCGGCACTTTGTTGCCCCTGGCGGGTAAACAGCGAAATATGCTGGCTTAAGGATTGTTGCCATTCGTGGGAACCCAGCGGTGCGCTCAAAACAGGCGCTGCGACGGTGGGCAGTGGCTGCGTCTGGTGCGGAGTAATTAGCGGACTGGTGACAGTAGTAACAGGTGAAGGCGTGCTGATGATCTCCGCTTTACTCTGGGCTTCAGCGACCAGCGGTGTTAATGGCTGATCTGGCGCACCAGGGGCGTCGTCAGGTTGAGCTGTTGCGAGTTGCGCGGTAGTCAGTTTTGTTGAGAGTGCTTGCTTCTGCGTCGGTAACGCTGTGACAGGCGCATCAGTCACTTTGGGGGGATTGTCAAAACCGGGCAGCATAGCAAAAAGGGCGCTCAGGCTGGCGACAGCATCTTCATTAAGGTCATCCGTTTTATCGTCGGCGACCGTTTCCTTTTCTGGCATGGCTGCCAGCGTATTAACCAGAGCCGTCGTCAGCGGCGTTGTATCGGGTAGTGCTGCGGTTATTTCAGCCAGCGTTTCGTCAGTAGCGATGTGTAAATCAGACGGCAATACCCCGGCCAGAATTTCGTTGGCGCGTTCTTTACCTTGCGCGTGTGGGGTATCCACTGCAACCTGAAGCAATGGCGAAGCTTTGCCTGGTGCTGCATCTCCTGCTAATGCCCCGCTCAACAACGCAAGAAAATCCTGTGCCGTGTCAGTGGCGCTAGCACCGGGCAATGTGGATGTGTCAACGTCAGCGGTAATCAAGGGCGCTAAACGAATCATTCAGTTTTCCTCATGGCGGCGCGCTGGGCGAACTCGTCCATCTTTTTCTGATCGAGGCGGTTTTCTGCTAACAGGGCCGCCGTGGATTGCCGTTCCTGGAGGGTCTGCCAGGCCTGCAAGCGTTGTTTCTTTTCTCGCCAGCTGTTCAGAGCAATGTCAACTTTCTGCGTCCACTGATTAAGCTGCTGGCGGTGCTGGGTAATGGCCTTTTCCAGCGTCTGAATGAACTGCTGGTAGTTGATCCAGCGATTACTGGTCATTCCTGCACTCATGTCGTTGTTCAGGTTGCTGCGATATTCGTTTTGATAATCGATCAGCATTTTGAGTTGTTCTTCCGCCTGCTGACATCCGCGACGCATTTCACCCAGCAGGCGGGCCGCATTATCCACCTCTTTTTCTGCCAGATCTTTCAGGGTCGCCAGGGCGCCATGTTCTGCCATCTGTTGCTATCTCCTGCGTAATCACACCGTCGGAAAAATACGTTCCAGCCCCAGGAGAGAGTCTTCCCAGTCCGCGCGTTCAAAAATGCCTTGTTGCAAATAGCCCTCCAGCTGCGGCCACAAGGCGATAGCTTTATCGAGCATTGGATCGCTGCCTTTGGCGTACGCGCCGACGCTAACCAGATCGCGGTTACGCTGAAAACTCGACAACAGCTGTTTGAAGGTGCGTACCCGCGCGTAATGCTGCTCACTGATCAACGCCGTCATTGCACGGCTGATTGAGGCTTCAATATCAATCGCCGGATAGTGCCCGGCTTCTGCCAGACGGCGAGACAGCACGATGTGACCGTCGAGGATCGCCCGCGCGGAGTCGGCAATCGGATCCTGCTGGTCATCGCCTTCGGTGAGCACGGTATAAAACGCGGTAATCGAGCCGCCGCCACTGATTCCGTTTCCGGCACGTTCGACCAGCGCCGGTAATTTGGCGAATACCGACGGCGGATAACCTTTGGTGGCGGGTGGTTCGCCAATCGCCAGCGCAATCTCACGCTGGGCCATCGCGTAGCGGGTGAGGGAGTCCATAATCAGCAACACATGCTGACCACGATCGCGAAAATCTTCGGCAATGCGCGTGGCATAGGCGGCACCCTGCATTCGCAGGAGCGGAGAAACATCCGCCGGAGCGGCAATCACCACGGAGCGCGCACGCCCTTCGGCACCGAGAATATTTTCAATAAAATCTTTTACTTCGCGCCCACGTTCACCAATCAAACCAACGACGATCACATCGGCACGGGTGTAGCGCGCCATCATTCCCAGCAGCACACTTTTACCAACGCCAGATCCGGCAAACAGCCCCATACGCTGCCCGCGCCCAACGGTAAGCAGGGCATTAATTGGGCGCACGCCCGTATCCAGCACATGCTCAATCGGTGTACGTTGCAACGGGTTAAACGGCGGGGTAATCAGGGCGCCAGTTTCAGTCGTATCGGGGGAGGGCAGACCATCGAGCGGTTTACCGCTGCCGTCCAGAACGCGACCTAATAACGCCGGACCAAGTGGAAGCTGCTTGCCGCTTTGCAGCCCATCGCCGGAGATATTTTTGGCGTAAACGCGTGCGCCGGGCAGCACGCCTTCCACTTCCTCCAGCGGCATTAAAAACAGCCGTTGACCGTTAAAGCCAACCACTTCGCTTTCCACTTCGTGCGTTTCAGTGCCGTTCTGACGTTCAATGACACAGGTTGCGCCGAGCGGCAGTTGCAATCCGGTGGCTTCCAGCACCAGCCCGGTGGCGCGGGTTAATCGCCCGTAGCGACGCACCGCAGGCAACTGAGCCATTTTGGCTTCAAAATTATCCAGCGTGGTTAGCCAGCGAGTCAGGCGCGTGGTCATTACACCACTCCTGGTGCTGCCAGACGGCAGAGTTCTTGCCAGCGGGTGGCGACGCTGGCGTCGAGATCGCCTTCATCAGCGGAGACTTTACAACCGCCAGGATGCAGAGTCGGGTCGCCGCGCAAGCGCCAGCCATGCAAACTTAAGGTTGCGCCGAGCATCTCATCAACACGTTGCAGATCATCCGGATGCACGCGTAGCTGCGGTTTGCCACTGAATAACGGTTCTTGCTGCAACAACTGTTGGATCTGTTTGATCAGTGCCGAGTTGTCCACCGTTGGCGTCTGGCCGATCACCTGACGCGCTGCCTCCAGCGCCATCTGCATCAGGCGTGAAGCAATCACGCTATCCAGCGCGTCAAGGGTGGTCTGAAACTCGCTGACCAGTTGCTGCATCCGGGCATGAATCGGCGCTTGCTGGGATTTTGCTTGTGCCAGTCCTTGTTCCAGCCCCTGAGCCAGACCTTCCTGATAGCCTTGTTCATGGCCTTGCTGGCGACCTTCGGCAATCCCCGCCTGATAACCTTGCTCGTGGGCCTGCATTTGCAGTTGTGCCAGTTGCTGCTCAAGGCTGGGTTCGGCCTCTTCAGTGACGGTTTCTTCTGGCTCCATCAGTGGCACAAACTCCGCCTGGGGTGGCGCGAGATCGTCCGGTGTCCAGGTTTTCCACGGCAGATTATCAGACATAGGTATCCTCGCCGCTGCCAATCACCATCTCGCCGGTTTCGGCAAGGCGGCGCACAATCAGCAGAATCGCTTTCTGTTCGTTTTCCACCTGCGACAGACGCACCGGACCACGGTTGGCAAGATCGTCGCGCAGAATATCGGCGGCACGCTGCGACATATTGCGCAGGAATTTCTCGCGCAGTGGCTGCTCGGCCCCTTTCAGCGCGATCAGCAGCGATTCGGAATCCACTTCCTGCAACAGACGCTGGATGCTGCGATCGTCGACATCCACCAGATTTTCGAACAGGAACATCTCGTCGATGATTTTCTGCGCCAGTTCGCCGTCAAATTCACGCACAGCGGTAATAACCGCTTCTTCCTGCTGAGTTTTCATCAGGTTGATAATTTCCGCTGCTGTTCTCACGCCGCCCATTTTGCTGCGTTTGAGATTCTGGCCATCGAGCAGGCCATTCAGCACCTCTGTCAGTTCAGCCAGCGCGGCAGGTTGTACGCCGCCAAAGGTAGCGATACGTAGCATCACGTCGTGGCGCAGGCGTTCATCGAACAACGCCAGAATATCGGCGGCTTGAGCGCGTTTCAGATGCACCAGAATGGTGGCTATAATCTGCGGATGTTCATCGCGAATCAGATCGGCGGCGCTCTGCGGCTCCATAAAGTTGAGCGTTTCAATACCGCTGGCAGTGTCGCGGGTTTCGAGAATATCTTCCAGCAGGCTGGCGGCACGCTCTTCGCCCAGCGCTTTGACCAGCACTGAACGCAGATAATCATTGGCGTTAATATTCAGTGCGGCAAACTGTTCGGCTTCTTGTTCAAACTCTGCCAGTACTTCAGTTAACTGTTTGTTGGAGATCTGCGAGACGTTCGCCATTGCCGCGCTCAGGGTTTGCACTTCTCGTTGGGACAGGTGCTTGAATACCTCTGCCGCCCGGTCTTCGCCAATGGTCATCAGCAGAATGACGCTTTTATCGGTGCCTGTCAGGTTACTCATGATCGTTATTTATCCACTGGCGAATGACCAGCGCCACTACGCGCGGATCGTTATCAGACATGTCGCGGATGCGCTGGCTCATTACCTCAGCCCCCAGACGTTGGTTAGCGCGGCGTTGTTGCAGTTGTTCGTCTTTGCTCAGGCGTACTTCCACTGCATCTTCCGTCTCCTGGCGAGTTTGTGTCTGTTGCTGAACGGCTTTCACCGCCTCGGCGCGGCGGGTTAATTGCGGACGCACCGCTTTACGCCACAGCAGCCACGCCACCAGTATCACCATCAACCAGCGTCCGGCAGCCAGTAACTGATCGATAAACGCTTGTTGTTGCCAGAACGGCAACTCACCACCACTTTCATCACTACTGGTAAACGGCGAGTTGACGACATTGAGCGAATCACCGCGTTTTTCCGAAAAGCCCATTGCCTCGCGGGTCAGATCATCAATTTGTTTCATCTGTTCGGCGCTCAGTGGCAACGGTTTGCCATCCGGCAGCGTTTTGTAATTCACCACTACCGCGACAGACAGACGTTGCACGTCGCCGACGTTCATTTTGGTATGATGAATGGTGCGATCGACTTCGTAGTTGCTGGTTTCATTACGCTGTGTGCTGCGCGGCCCACTATTGCTGGTGGTGCTCGTCTGTTGTTGGCGATTGTTTTGATTTGCCGGAGGCGTACTGATCGGCGCGTTATTTGCAGGCGCGGGCTGATTAGACAATGCCCCCGGCACGCCGCCCGGATAACCGGAACCGCTCTGCTCGCTTTCATTCAGTTGACGGGAACGAAGTGCTGCCTGTGACTCATTGCCATTAGGGCGATACTGCTCTTCTGTTTGCTCTTTACTGGCGAAATCCAGCTGCGCTGTGACTTGCGCATGAATATTGCCGTTGCCGACAATAGGCGACAGAATTGCTTCAATACGACGCTGAATGCGGCCTTCGACATCGCTGGTATATTTCAACTGAACGTCATTGAGATCGCGCCCGCTGGTGTTGGACTGGGTTAACAGATGCCCACCTTGATCCACCAGTGTAACGTTACCCGGTGGCAGCCCAGCTACTGCACTGGAAACCAGATGCACAACGGCGCTAATTTGCCCTTCATCCAGCGCTCGTCCTGGCAATAAATTCACCGTTACCGATGCGGAAGGGGATTTTTGTTCACGGACAAATAAAGACGGTTTTGGCATCGCCAGATGCACGCGAGCCCCTTTTACCGGGCCGATAGTTTCGATGGTACGAGAAAGTTCGCCTTCCAGCGCTCGCTGATAATTCACCTGTTCGCTGAACTGGCTGATACCAAACTTTTCCTGATCGAGCAGTTCAAAGCCGACCGCTCCGCCTTTAGGTAAGCCTTGCTGCGCCAGACGCAGACGCAATTCATGGACCTTATCCGCCGGAACTTCAATTGCACCACTGGCTTCACTAAAGCGGTAGGGGATGTTCATCTGCGTCAGTTGGCTGACGATCGCGCCACCATCCTGATCGGAAAGGTTGCTGAATAACGTGCGGTAATCAGGGGCTTTTGCCCATAGAACTAACGCGACTATCACTGCCACTGCAGCGGAACCAGCAACAATCAAAGGGATTCTCTGATTCGCGCGTAGGCGATTAAGCCACTCAAGAGATTTTGTCTGGGCTGCAGTCGTATTCATCGCGCACCTCGCGGCAGATGAAAGACGGCGTTATTGGCAAAGTGGAACAAGACGCACTCCCGGGTCAGCAAACTCGAAAAATTGACGGCCTCATTATTTGTGGTTTTATTTTTTTCTATGCGCCAATTAACCCGGTTTTTTATCGTTATTTAACGCCTTTATCTTATTGACTTACTGTTAATCTCTGCTACCAGAAATGGTCCAGGAGATGAATATGTCAGCCATACAGGGGATTGAAGGGGTTATCAGCCAGTTACAGGCTACGGCGATGAGTGCCCGTGCGCAGGAATCACTACCACAACCTGGCATCAGTTTTGCCGGACAACTTCATGCCGCGCTCAATCGTATAAGTGATACGCAAACCGCCGCCCGCACCCAGGCAGAAAAATTCACCCTCGGTGAACCCGGCGTGGCGCTAAACGATGTGATGACCGATATGCAAAAAGCGTCGGTTTCGATGCAAATGGGGATTCAGGTGCGTAATAAGCTGGTGGCGGCGTACCAGGAAATGATGTCCATGCAGGTGTAGGTTTTGTAACCTGTTGACTATGCTTGTTTAATTACATCCGATCCCACAGCGTGGGGCATGGATGGGGCAAACTCACTCAATTTCTGGTTTAAAATGGATACCTGATCCTGATTGTTTTCTGCCATCCACGATCCGTAAACGCGATAAACCATCTGAGCATCCGAGTGTCCCATTTGCTTCGCGATGAAGTTAGGGTTAGCTCCAGCGGTCAAAGACCAACATGCATAAGTGTGCCTGGACTGATATGCTTTGCGGTAGCGAATCCCGGCGCGTCGCATTGCAGTTTCCCATGACTGATTAATCGACCCAACTGCATAATGGTACCCGGCAAGGCCATTACGCGTAACGATTTGCGGATTGAAAACAAAAGTGCACGGATGCATTTCAGTTCGACCATACTCACGAAGTTTCACTTCAACCTGATACTGCTTACCAAGCCGTGTCATTTCAGCCTGATTCTTAAGCACGTCTATTGCTGGTTGAATTAGGTTGATAACACGGTTTGTTCCCGCTTCGGTTTTAGGAAGAGTGAACTCTTTCGTTAATGTGTGGTTTCTTCTGATCGTCATTGTCCCAGCCTTCAGGTCTATATCTTCCCATGCCAGAGAAACCAACTCTCCGTGGCGAACTCCCGTATAAACAGCCAGTGACCACATATTTTTTAATTGCTGATGCTTAAATGCGTTAATCAACCTGACAAATTCATCACGGGTTAACGGATCAGGTTCCGTTCGTGATCTCTTCAGTTGCGAAATGGCTGCAAACGGATTTTCTTTGATGTATCCGCTGTCGGCTGCGAACTGAAACATCCCCGCCATGGTGTTCATGTAGTTATTAACTGTTGGCACGGAACGTCCCTTAATGGGTGTTTTTTGCCCACGTTTCAGAACATGATATCCGGTCAGCAAATCCTTTCGTATGAACAGCAGTTCTTCCTGGGTCACAGCAGATGCAAGTCTGTTGCCTCCGATTCGGGGAACCATATTTCTTACAATGGAGCTGTAACGCCCCATCGCATTGGTACTGATTTCCAGCTTTTTCAGATCCAGCCATTTCTCAGCCAGGTCTGCGACGGTAATTTCCTTACTTTCCGCACCAAATTTTCTCAGGTTGGGAGAGTCCGGAAACTGAGCGGCATAGTCGAAATTACCCGTCTTAATGGAAAAACAAACAGACGCTCGTAGCTCGCCAGCTATTTTCCTGTTTTTTGGTGTATCCGGCACACCGAGACTTTCCCGTACTCGTGTGCCTTTATACATAAACCATATGCGGAGTGATCCGCCATGGTTCTCAACGCCTGTTGGGTATGCTGTCTTAGCCATTGTTCCCTCCTGACGCCCAAGAGCGTATTAAGCATAAACGGTTCTTCATCGACGCGCACCAGGCTGTTTTTTTGACATACTTTCAACCCACTGGTCGATAGCCTTGCGGTTATACATGCATTCGCTGTTTTCTTTTGGAATACCGTCCGGTGCAACATGGAGATATTCACGACCGACAAGCCAGGATTGTTTACGTGCTCTCTCAATGGTTCCTGGGCGTAAACCTGTAATTTCGATCAGTTTTTGCTCTGTCACCCAGTCATTGGGCACAATTAAGTTAACTTCGCTCATTGTTTTCTCCGGTGCTGGAATGAAAGGGGGGGGTTAACAGGCCTCATTGGGTTTGAGGCTGTGTGATTCCATGGTTAGTCCTTGCGTAGTTCGCTAATTCTTCTGTAAGTCTCTGGTGCTTTGTTTCCGTGTATCTTCATTTCAGACTTCAACAGAGCAACGAGGGAATCCCATTCGTTGAGGATGCCTTTGAATGCCGGAACGCGCTTTGCAACCTTGTCGAATGAATCTCTGATTTCTGGAATCTGCTCGACAAGCGCAACGCATCGCCGGAAATCGGCTGCGTCATGTGGAGCGCCGAAGTGATGACCATAGATATTCTTTTTCAGTCCACATGCGATTGAGGCAAGAGTTGCGCTACTGATGCCAACATCGCCAGTCGATTGCCATTTCAAAATCTTCATAGCCAAATCTGACATTTCTTGTCTCCAATAAAAAACCGCCATCAGGCGGCTTGGTGTTCTTTCAGTTCTTAAATTCGAATCAGCCTTTGGTCACCCAGCATTGTGAGTCACCATTACACGGGCATGAATTAACAGGAACTCTCTCGCCGCACTTACCGCAACGTTTTCTGCTGATCGATTTTATACGCCAGCGCACAAGTGCATCATCCTGGCGGCTCAGTAACGCGATGTACTCACCAAACTCGTAAGGCGCACGCCTGAAGCGGCGCGGATGCTTCCGATATCTCTTTATGCGATATTCCTCCTCTATAGCACATACAAGCAGCGAACCATCAACTGGAGTGAGTGAGGAATCGACCACAAGCAACGCCCCTTGCAATATGCCTTCGCGGTAATGGCTGTCACCCACGGAACAATTTTATCTGCTGACTTTCCACCGTTAACGCGACACAACCTTAATATGCCACAAAGGTTTTTGTTAACGAGCTGCATCTTTTTCTTTTCTGGGTGATGATTGTTTTATAATAAACAAATAACAACATTTATTCTTGTAAAAGTAATAATATCTCTCTGGTGATCGAATTTATTGATCGCATTTCAATTAAACAAATAAGGAGTTTTTTATGCCAAAAATTACCGGTGTTCTAGTGAGCCACCATGTTTTCGATATAAAAAAAGACATGGCTAATGGTTCATTCCCGAAAACATTATTTCCAGGGGCGACATTTCAGATGGTGGTTGACAATGATGTTGTCAATAATAATACGTTGGACTGGAGTGTTGTCACCAATGCGGGAGACAATTCGCTGACTGTAAATCAGGACGGCGTGGTGTCATTTTCAAATGATATTGATGAAAGTTGCATTGGTAAAACATTTGTTATTTTTGCGAAGGATAAAGCCACAGGGAAAAATGTGTCATCTTATTTAATTAAACCTTATCGCTTCTTTAAACCTCGTACCGCAACGTCGGACAGATTTTACAATGCATTGTTTTGGATTGAGGATAAAAAAGGGACTGTCCCGGCACGACGCGATATCAATAATGTCCCATTCGATGAACTGACGGGAGAAATGTTTCATGATGTAAAACGTGAAGTGAATTCCGGGCTTTTTCAGGAATGGGGATTTTTACTGTTTAGTGGGTGGACTAATCCTGTACGTGGTGATATTGGTAGTCTCGAATCAGAAATTTTCACTTTAGAAAATGACAGTATATTTATATCGACAGTCAACTCCCTCCCATACTCCAGAGATCTCCATGATGATATGGACTCCCAGTCTGCACAGGCTGTAGCGTTTTACGGGGAATCTGTTGTTTCCTGATGTTTTAATGAGTTTTTAATAGTCTCCGTCTTTTTAATTTAAAGAGACGGAGATTACCGGCTCTGCAACGTGAAGCCCAGGAACAAAGGTTGTGTCGCGTTAACGGTGGAAAGTCAGCAAAAGTTGTATTGCTGTTTTTTCATACAGCTAGCAGATAAAATTGTTCCGCGGGTGACAATCCATCACTCTGAGGATGCTGATATTGCCCCTTGCACATCATGTGGATTAATTCAACGCCGGCCAGTATCGTAGCCGTTCCATGAAATAGGTGTGCAGGTTCTCCGGTTGCTCACGGGCTACCTGTTCTGCAATTACCGGTATATTCATCCGCTCTTTGTAGGCAACGCCGCTGGCAGCCTGGTCAACGTTGAAGTGGTCAACAAAAACTGGCCACCGAGTTAGAGTTTTTCCAGTTGTCGCGTATATCAGATGCAAGCGACTGTTCGGATTTTGAGTTACATTTCTGTGCAAACATCTCCACCCCCTGCGCCCGTACTTCAGCCAGGCATTTGCGGAACTCGGAAACGTACTGCTCAACGCTCATTCCCCAGCTAAGTGGGCATTCGTTGAATGTTTCGCCTTCGTGTTCTTCATCAGGTAGCTCTTTGGTAAAGAACTCACGCTCAATGGCGTGGAGTGTGTCAGCAAAACGGCGTAAATTACTCAAACCTACCGCAATGGAGAATTCAGGAGCATCACATCCGACGCCCATCTGCTGATATACGGTGGTTTTGAAGGCCTTAAGCCCAGCATTTTCAGCCGCCAGAGCCTCGCATTTAGCTTCAAGTTCACCGAATTTACGGACAAGATATTCAGCGTTTGTTTCGTTAACCTTTAAATCACGTGGTATGCATTTACCTTTCAGAAAACCATCCATCTCAATTAGTGTCATTTGTTAATCCTCAAAACTTTATGCCCGGGCGCAAAAGCACGCGTTTTGTCTTTGCTTATTCGCCACCCGTCTGTACGGGCCTCTTTTGCACAGCCAGCCCATGACGTACCGATATACTCACCGAAGTCTGGCGACTTATATTTACCATCTGTACACTGGCGACAATCACAATAGAGATGCATGGTGTAACTTGCGGCAATAGCCATATCAGTCTCCTTTAGTGCGCAAGTGGTTTTTCCAGCGGTTTTGCGCCGTGCTGGGCTTTTTGCAACAACTGTGACCCATCACCCCCAAAAACCCCGTCAACCTCAACCGTCTGTTACTAATCCTCACCCACCGCCAGACATCAAAGCCGTTTCTGCGAGCTAACAGAATTTTTGCCTTACGGTTTTTCATCGTTTTGCTCTCCTGCGTTTCTTTGCTGCACGTCGTGCAGCTGCAATACCTGTACGACGCTTCGGGGCCGTGATGCCGTTGCCATCAGTAAAACCATGCGGCTTTATGAGTGACTGTGACAGCCAAAAACGGATCGGATGTGGTAATAAGCCAACAAATGCCACCTGCATTACGCACTCTCCTTGTGCAATTGCTTATTAACGTAATCCACAATTTCAGATGACAGTTCAAACGGCGATTTCATCGCATCAATATCCACGTTTCTGTCAATATGTCGGATTAAATCGTTCAGGGTTTCAGCACGGATTCCAGATTCAGAAATGCTGTTTTTGCGGCGATCCTGAAGTTCAATCAGGAACTGCCGTAAGAGCGTCCACCACTCGCTGTCTACAACCGGCGAACGCATACCCAGCATTTTGTCAGCATCGGCAATCAGCTTGGTCAGGTTCTTATCGCTTATTCTGGTTTGCTGGTTCGCTTTTGTTTCCAGTTCCGCAATGCGTTTTTTTGCTGCTCCCAGCTCAACTCGCAGTTTCCCAACCGTTAGCGCAATATCCTCGTTCTCCTGGTCGCGGCGTTTGATGTATTGCTGGTTTCTTTCCCGTTCATCCAGCAGTGCCAGCACAATCGATGGTGTTACCAGCTCATGGAAAAGGTCCGCATCAAATCCCCAGTCGTCATGCATTGCCTGCTCTGCCGCTTCACGCAGTGCCTGAGAGTTAATTTCGCTCACTTCGAACCTCTCTGTTTACTGATAAGCTCCAGATCCTCCTGGCAACTTGCACAAGTCCGACAACCCTGAACGGCCAGGCGTCTTCGTTCATCTATGGGGTCGCCACACTCACAACAATGAGTGGCAGATATAGCCTGGTGGTTCAGACGACGCATTTTTATTGCTGTATTGCGCTGTAATTCTTCGATTTCTGATGCTGAATCAATGATGTCTGCCATCTTCCATTAATCCCTGAATTGTTGGTTAATACGCTTGAGGGTGAATGCGAATAATAAAAAAGGAGCCTGTAGCTCCCTGATGATTTTGCTTTTCATGTTCATCGCTCCTTAAAGACGCCGTACAGCATGCTGATATGAGACAATGTTGATTCATTAAGTTGATTCCAGACTTCCTTTGGTAAAAGCTTGTATCAGTCTGTTTGCTGCTGCTTTCTGCGCTGCCACATTGGCAATAACAGATAGTTTTTCCTGGCTGGCTTTCGTGCAGATCCCCGCCCAGTTATCCATCAGAAAAAAATCCTCTCTTTCTGCAGAGCTGGTAGTTGCACATAGTTTTTCGATCATAGAAGTTATTTCTGCGATGGAATGATTAACCATCATCTGTTGAACCGCAAAACCGAAAGCGTTAATCATTACTCCATGGAACTGAATATAATCGCGCTTGTACGTAGCGTGGTGTACACCATGTCGGATTGAGTCAATCTGAGTTAGTGTAATCCATGCCTCCCAGACAGATTCTATATATCCCATTTCAAGTTGTTGATTGCCGTTCCTGGCGAACTTTGACGTTGCATCAGTGAGTGCCTTAAAACTCACCCACATATTACTTTTTAATGGCACTACGTTGTGTTCAAAATCGGTTATATCGGCAAATACAGTATGTTGGGTCAGGAAGGATATCATTCCCTGAGCAATATCATCCCGGCCGTTATACGCCATATTGATGGTCGCTGATGGCTTAGAAACGTTGTTATTTATGTCCGAAAAGAACTGCTGCCGGGTTTTTAGCGGCAGATTCATTGTAAGCATCATGGGAACCATGAGCGTTGATGGGGAACTTCGGCAAAATATCTCAATGCCAGCTGCACGATGTTGACCATCAAAAAGTTTTATTTCGGCGTCGAGGGGAATTCTGGCTATACCAACATTTGTGTTGCCAAACGGTACAAATTCTATATTCGAATCACAGTTACCTACGAGAGGGGGAATGATAAAAGGCTCATTTCTTGAGTCTGCGTTAGTGAGATAATTTAAAAATTTTCGTACTCGATTTGGATTAATTTCTCGCTGAGAGCGTTCCAGTGTATGGCCGTAATTATCTGAAGCGAGGAAACGAGCCAGCGATCTTCCTGGTATGGTAAGGAAGAGTGTAACAGTACCACCCTGTACACCTTGCGATGCCGGAAATTCGAATGAATGATTACCAACCTGACTCATATATCCTCCTGTTTATTATTTATCTTCTCAGCCAGCCGCTGTGCTTTCAGTGGATTTCTGATAACAGAAAGGCCGGGAAATACCCAGCCTCGCTTTGTAACGGAGTAGACGAAAGTGATCGCGCCTACCCGGATATTATCGTGAGGATGCGTCATCGCCATTGCTCCCCAAATACAAAACCAATTTCAGCCAGTGCCTCGTCCATTTTTTCGATGAACTCCGGCACCATCTCGTCAAAACTCGCCATGTACTTTTCATTCCGCTCAATCACGACATAATGCAGGCCTTCACGCTTCATGCGCGGGTCATAGTTGGCAAAGTACCAGGCATCTTTTCGCGTCACCCACATGCTGTACTGCACCTGGGCCATGTAAGCCGATTTTATTGCCTCGAAACCACCGAGCCGGAATTTCATGAAATCCCGGGAGGTAAACGGGCATTTCAGTTCAAGGCCGTTGCCGTCACTGCATAAACCATCGGGAGAGCAGGCGGTGCGCATACTTTCGTCGCGATAGATGATCGGGGATTCAGTAACATTCACGCCGGAAGTGAATTCAAACAGGGTTCTGGCGTCGTTCTCGTACTGTTTTCCCCAGGCCAGCGCCTTAGCATTAACTTCCGGAGCCACACCGGTGCAAACCTCAGCCAGCAGGGTGTGGAAGTAGGACATTTTCATGTCAGGCCACTTCTTTCCTGAGCGGGGCTTTGCTATCACGTTGTGAACTTCTGAAGCGGTGATGACGCCGAGCCGTAATTTGTGCCATGCATCATCCCCCTGTTCGACAGCTCTCACGTCGATCCCGGTACGCTGCAGGATAATGTCCGGTGTCATGCTGCCACCTTCTGCTCAGTGGCTTTCTGTTTCAGGAATCCAAGAGCTTTCACTGCTTCGGCCTGTGTCAGTTCTGACGATGCGCGAATGTCGCGGCGAAATATCTGGGAACAGAGCGGCAATAAGTCGTCATCCCATGTTTTATCCAGGGCGATCAGCAGAGTGTTAATCTCCTGCATGGTTTCATCGTTAACCGGAGTGATGTCGCGTTCCGGCTGACGTTCCGCAGTGTATGCAGTATTTTCGACAATGCGCTCGGCTTCATCCTTGTCATAGATACCAGCAAATCCGAAGGCCAGACGGGCACACTGAATCATGGCTTTATGCCGTAACATTCGTTTGGGATGCGACTGCCACGGTCCGGTGATTTCTCTGCCTTCGCGGGTTTTGAATGGTTCGCGGCGGCATTCATCCATCCATTCGGTAACGCAGATCGGATGATTACGGTCCTTGCGGTAAATCCGGCATGTACAGGATTCATTGTCCTGCTCAAAGTCCATGCCATCAAACTGCTGGTTTTCATTGATGATGCGGGACCAGCCATCAACGCCCACCACCGGAACGATGCCGTTCTGCTTATCAGGGAAGGCGTAAATTTCTTTCGTCCACGGATTAAGGCCGTACTGGTTGGCGACGATCAGCAATGCGATGAACTGCGCATCGCTGGCATCACCTTTAAATGCCGTCTGGCGAAGAGTGGTGATCAGTTCCTGCGGGTCGACAGAATCCATGCCGACACGTTCAGCCAGCTTCCCAGCCAGCGTTGCGAGTGCTGTACTCATCCGTTTTATACCTCTGAATCAATATCAACCTGGTGGTGAGCAATGGTTTCAACCATGTACCGGATGTGTTCAGCCATGCGCTCCTGAAACTCAACATCGTCATCAAATGCACGAGTAATGGCTTTTTTGCTGGCCCCGCAGCGTTGTAAATGATCGATGCAGAGCGATTCAAACAAATGTTGGGGCAGACCCTTTTCCAGGTCGTCTGCCAGTTCTGCCTCTTTCTCTTCACGGGCGATCTGCTGGTAGTGACGCACCCAGCTCTGAGCCTCAAGACGATCCTGAATGTAATAAGCGTTCATGGCTGAACTCCTGAAAATGGCTGTGAAACTATTGCCCTGGAAAGGCTAGGCTGATTAGGAAAACAGGAAAGGGGATTAGTGATTCAGGCCGTTGCCGCGTCCGTCGAGAAAAACTTCCACGAGCAAGTCACGGGTATAAGTGCGCTCGATGCCGCGATGCAGATACAGCCGTCCGCGTAAATTAGCTGATGCAGTCCAGGTACCATCTTTGTGTTTGACCAGCATTCCTGGCATGACCGCACCGCGATTAACGGTCTGCGTTCCGTAATGTTGATGAACCATAAAAACTCCTGCCCGTAAGCTGGGCTGCTGAACATATAAAGACTTCTGCGCGTATTCAGGCGGTGGATGGCCGCCGGTTGTCATAACTAAGCCGCCTCGTTGAAGCGACTAAGGTATGAAATGTTGAGTTGATTTCAGCTGGTCACACCGACGTTCACGCGTCCGTTTCACCCCTCGCACTCCCCGGAGCCTGCTGAAATTCAAACTGCGGATCTAAGCGGTCATCGCAACGGTGAAACAGGTGGTTGCCGTATCGTTGTGTTGTTGCGATGAATTTATTTAAAACTATAGTTGTTTTATCGTCAACAACAAAAGTTGTTTTGTCGGTTATTTTAAATATAACTGGTTGTATTTAGGATGGATTTATTTTGTGACTTGCATCGCATAGCGATAACTGAAGTGAGGTGTGGTGGTTTTTTGGACGGTATGAGTTATGAGGGGGAGGAAAAGAAAACCCGGCGCGGTTGCCGGGTATGATTATCAGTCAGCCCAACCTGATTTCGAGTTTATTTGGGTTTCTGACATTGTGTATTTCTTAATCGTGTCATCGTTAAAAAGAATAGTAAGTTCTTTTTTCGTACCGTTCGTTCCATTATGGAATAATCCATAGAATGGAATAAAAGTGGTGCCATTAACTTTTACTTTTGCAAAGGCGTACTTCCAGATCTCGTTTCCACTGTCAGTATATGAAACAGCATCAGGAGAACCAAAGTAAGATTTAACCTCATTCTTGGTTGTTTTACCTTCCTGAAGTTTAGACTGGACACTAATTTCAGTTTCATTTTTGAGTTGCTGGTTGCCTGAAGAAGCACACCCAGCCAATAGAGATGCCATCATGGCAGCGATTAGGATTTTTCTCATTTTATGTTTCCATTCATTATAATCAGAAACATCTTAACATAATGATTCGAAATAAAAAACGCTACGAGATAGGGGGACGTTTTGCTGACAGTAGCAACAAATCTCAGCTAACAACGAGAATATTTACTGAAATATGCAAACAGATTTGGCGTTCTTATAGAGAATTTAGTGCAATATCTAATCCGAGTGGTATAAACCTTAACCTTCGCTCCCTTAAGTCGTAGATAAATTAACCATGCTTCCTGTACGTCTGCGGCATGCTTCCAATGACCTTACCGAATATGAACACCCGGTTCATCTCGTCTTTCTCGATCGGGTCCCACGGCGAGTAGCTCTTGTTATCAGAGATAACCAGCAGCTTATCCTTCATCATTTGAAGACGTTTTACATGGGCAGTGTCGTCGTACAGAAACGCATAGATGCCATCACCGTCGAAAGATTTAACAGTGATATCAACGAACAGCAGGTCACCTGGTTCGATCGTCCCTGACATGCTGTCACCGCGCACGTTAATGATGCGGATATTTTCCGCCTTCCTGCCATCGAACATGTGACGAGCATCGTCAAACGAGTACTCAACCGAGCGTAGAACTTCCACAAACTCACGGTTGATGACACCCGGTCCGGCACTGACTTCTATATCAAGAACGTCAATCTTGAAGTATTTTGAATGGCTGACAGTTGATTGTATTGGTTGCACGGTACTGTCTGACATATTTCCAACGCCAGAAGATAACCATTCTGCGCGCACACCCAAAGCGTTTGCGATCTCCACGATTTTAGTTGTTTGGTTAGCTTTCCCTGTTTCGATTTTCTGAATGGCAGCCTGGCTAACCCCGACCATATCCCCAAGCGCCTTTTGTGTAAGGCCTCGCGCTAATCTGGCTTCTTTAAGTCTTTCTGAGAGTGTTGTTTTCATAGACCAAATGTACAACCAAGGTTTTATTTCATCAAACGAAAATGGTTGTTGACTAAAAACAACCATAGTTTTAATCTTGATTCAAGTTAACCACGGAGGTTGTTATGAACCCAGCAATCAAAACCGCGATCAATATCGTCGGTTCACAAAAGAAACTGGGCGATGCCTGCGAAGTTTCACAGCAGGCCGTCTATAAGTGGCTTCACAACAAAGCAAAGGTATCCCCTGAACATGTCGGCAGCATTGTTACGGCTACTGGTGGAGTTGTGAAGGCATACCAGATTCGCCCGGACCTTCCGAAGTTGTTTCCACACACCGAAAAGAACGCAGCTTAAATTTCCATTTCACGCTCTTTAACAATAAGCAATCAACTTAACAGACTGATTAACAGTCAATTCAAACTAAAGGAATCAATTATGCAACCAATTACATACCAACAGACTAGCGGAATTACCCCGGCTGCGCTGATAAATCGTTCTCAAACAAAACAGGCGCCAGGCCACGAAAAAATCCGTGATGCCGTTCGCGCCTGGTCGGCTGCAGATAATCAGGATGTTGTTGCCGCACTCATTGTGAATGAGTATCGGGAGCAGGGCGGCGGCACTATCGATTTTCCTGATGATGTCAGCCGTGCACGCCAGAAGCTGTTCCGCTTCCTCGATAACAAATTCGATTCTGAAAAATACCGAAATAACGTGCGTGAACTGACCCCGGCAATTCTGGCGGTACTACCGCTGGAATATCGCGGCCACCTGGTTGAGCAGGATAGCTTCATGGCTCGGCTGGCTGAAATGGAAAAGGAACTCAGTGAGGCAAAACAGGCTGTCATTCTCAACGCACCACGCCACCAGAAACTGAAGGAGATGAGTGAAGGCATTGTGTCGATGTTTCGTGTGGACCCGGATTTGGCTGGTCCACTGATGGCGATGGTCACCACCATGCTGGGGGCAATATGACAGGTTCAGAAATGGCGAAAGCCGGTCTGCGCGAACAGAACCGACTTTCAGGTGCAAATCGTAACACACTCATTGCGGGAGGAATTATGGCAAACACTGCTGAGATATTCAATTTTCCAGTGCCGGATGTGGCACAAAAGGAGCCGCGCGTGGCAGATCTCGATGATGGTTATACGCGCATTGCAAATGAGTTGCTGGAAGCTGTGATGCTGGCCGGATTAACACAGCACCAGCTTCTGGTCTTCCTGGCTGTCATGCGCAAAACATATGGCTTTAATAAAAAACTGGATTGGGTGAGCAACGAGCAACTTTCCGAATTGACCGGGATATTGCCGCACAAGTGTTCTGCTGCAAAAAGCGTTCTGGTAAAGCGTGGGATTCTTATTCAGAGCGGGCGGAATATCGGCATTAATAATGTGGTCAGTGAATGGTCAACATTACCCGAATCAGGTAAGAAAAATAAAGTTTACCTGAAAGAGGTAAATTTACCTGAATCAGGTAAGTAAAGTTTACCCAAATCAGGTAAAGACGTTTACCCGAATCAGGTAAACACAAAAGACAAACTAACAAAAGACAATATAAAACCTTTTTCGTCCGAGAATTCTGGCGAATCCTCTGACCAGCCAGAAAACGACCTTCCTGTGGTGAAACCGGATGCTGCGATTCAGAGCGGCAGCAAGTGGGGGACAGCAGAAGACCTGACCGCCGCAGAGTGGATGTTTGACATGGTGAAGACCATCGCGCCATCAGCCAGAAAACCGAATTTTGCAGGGTGGGCTAACGATATCCGCCTGATGCGTGAACGTGACGGACGTAACCACCGCGACATGTGCGTGCTGTTCCGCTGGGCATGCCAGGACAACTTCTGGTCCGGTAACGTGCTAAGTCCGGCCAAACTCCGCGAAAAGTGGACCCAACTCGAAATCAACCGTAACAAGCAACAGGCCGGCGTGACAGCCGGAAAATCAAAACTCGACCTGACGAACACTGACTGGATTTATGGGGTGGATTTATGAAAAACATCGCCGCACAGATGGTTAACTTTGACCGTGAGCAGATGCGCCGGATCGCCAACAACATGCCGGAACAGTACGACGAAAAGCCGCAGGTACAGCAGGTAGCGCAGATCATCAACGGTGTGTTCAGCCAGTTACTGGCAACTTTCCCGGCGAGCCTGGCTAACCGTGACCAGAACGAACTGAACGAAATCCGCCGCCAGTGGGTTCTGGCTTTCCGGGAAAATGGGATCACCACGATGGAACAGGTTAACGCTGGAATGCGCGTAGCCCGTCGGCAGAATCGACCATTCCTGCCATCACCCGGGCAGTTTGTCGCCTGGTGCCGGGAAGAAGCATCCGTTAACGCCGGGCTGCCAAACGTCAGCGAGCTGGTTGATATGGTTTATGAGTATTGCCGGAAGCGTGGCCTGTATCCAGATGCAGAGTCTTATCCGTGGAAATCAAACGCGCACTACTGGCTGGTTACCAACCTGTACCAGAACATGCGGGCCAATGCGCTTACTGATGCGGAATTACGGCGCAAGGCTGCCGATGAACTGGCCTGTATGACCGCGCGAATTAACCGTGGAGAGGCGATACCTGAACCAGTAAAACAACTTCCTGTCATGGGTGGCAGGCCGCTTAATCGTGTTCAGGCGCTGGCGAAGATCGCCGAAATCAAAGCGAAGTTTGGGCTGAAAGGGGCGAGTGTATGACGGGCAAAGAGGCAATTATTCATTACCTGGGGACGCATAAGAGCTTCTGTGCGCAGGACGTTGCTGAGGTAACAGGCGCAACAGTAACCAGCATAAATCAGGCTGCGGCTAAAATGGCGCGGGCAGGAATCTTGGTCATTGATGGTAAGGTCTGGCGAACGGTGTATTACAGGTTCGCTACCAGGGAAGAACGGGAAGGAAAGGTGAGCACGAATCTGATTTTCAAGGAGTGTCGCCAGAGTGCCGCGATGAAGCGGGTTTTATTTGTTTATGCGGCGGGGGGAGGAAATCAGTGAGGTTGACGATAACTAATATCTGGCGCTATATTCTGTGCGTTGCCGCAAAATCGGCACACGGGATTGGCGTCCCGGATAAGGTAATCGCGACTACTACACGCCGCGAGCGTGTTTTTTATTGTCGTAAGCATACGCACATCTGAATTATGGTGGGGCGTGTAGGGCCGACTTCGGTCGGGCCGGTTGATTACCCCGGTTACGCCAACCCTACATGTCTCACCACCAAACTGATTGGCGTCAGCGGTGGTGGTTAACTTGATTTATAGGTAATCATCATGAGCACACAACTAGTCTTTCATCAAACAAAATTCCATCCTGTTAAACACAACAACAGTATCTGGCTTACTGCCGTTGAGATTGCTCAAGCTCTCGGATATAAAAAATCTGATGCCGTAACTCAGATCTACGATCGAAATTCCGATGAATTTAGGGCAGATATGACTGAGACCCTCAATTTGAGTGTCTCAGGGAACTACCAGAAAACAATACGCATTTTCTCCCTCCGTGGTGCCCATTTGATCGCTATGTTCGCCCGCACTCCTGTAGCCAAAGAATTCCGCCGCTGGGTTCTGGATATTCTCGATCGAGAAGTTCAACAATCCCCAATCACAAAACAATTCACTGATAACGAACTTTGCACACTCGCCTGGTTATGGCGAGCAGGGGATGTGATGTTAACCGCCTGCCAGAATGTTACTCCACTTCTTCAGGTTGCGGAGCATCGCGAAGCCGGTCGCTTTACTTCTATTGAGCAAGAATATCCCCAGATACTACATAAGGCGCGCGAAATCCTTGCCAGAGAAACGGCACATGTAAGATTCCAGCCGTGGCAGGATGATAAGTGGAGCCGAGTATTGCCGCATTTGCGTTCTGAGCAGTAGCAATAAAGTTTCCGGTGAGAAATGTCACCAGCATTTTGTTATGAAACGGGTATTGGCGGTATATGGGGGCGGGGCTTTAGTTATTAGGTGTCGAGAATTAATTGTTTGTAGCAATATAAAAAGGAGCGCTTAAGTCCGTTTATTTTTTTAAGCTTCATATACATAGTGGATAAAAATGAGAACCACCCGCTGAACGGGTGGTTTTGCGCAAGTTAAATTTTATAATTTCAGTGAATCTTTACGCTGTAATAATGCAAATGATAGTTGAAAAAAACACAATCAGTCGATGGATTCTCCGTAGGATGCAACTGCCTGAGCGACGCAAAAACGATCAATACACTCTATTTCTCCATAATCACGCAGGCAATAATAAGTATTATTGTCTTTATCAAAAGCGTAAATGCTACAAATACCCTCAAGCTCACAACTTGCGTCCCATCCACTATTAGATAACGTGCCCCATTCCTGGTAAAGCCCTGCGTTAACTTCTCGATTGATAATATGCGGTCCACTATAGTTATCATAATCGTAACTATAGATGTCACGTGCCTCAGGAAAATTCCCGTTCATGTTTTCAATCCACGGTAAAATATCTTTAACTGAGTTATAAAGTTCAATGCTGTATTTGAAAAAACGCTTCACAATAAAAACATAGATGCCGGCAGATTTGTTTGTTGATTTATCAGTGGCGAAAATGACAAAAATCTTCCCAACGCACTTTTCATCTACGCCCGGAAAAGTTACTGTGCCATCCTGGCTAACCGCCAGAACATTATTGTCTGCATTAGTGCTACAGGTCCATTTTACCTTGTCATTATTAATAGGGTCATTATCAATGACCATCTTGAAGGTTGCTCCTGGGAACAAACTGTTAGGGAAACAGTAACCACTCTCCATATCATTTTTAATATCATAGATATGGCTATCAACTAACACGCCTGTAATTTTGCTCATCATTGAACTCTCTTTGTTTGTTAAATAAAAAGTTTTATTCCTGAACAACGGAACACGCTGATATTAATGCAACCAATGAATTGTTGTTGTTATTTGGAGGTTATATAGTGGTATGAATGTTATTATGCGATGTCTCTGAGTGATGGGGTAAGGATTATATGATTCGCTTTTGAGATTTACCTATGTCAGGCGTTGCTGTTCATGTTCGTCCCCGTTGTCAGTCTTCTTAGTCTGAGCTAATGTGATCATCAATGGGTTATCAGTTTTCTCTGAAGTTATATAATTAATTGAGCGCCATAGCACCATGGGGCATTGTTGAATTTCATCTTCAATTGATTTTCCATAATCAACTCGCCATAATCATGTCATCGGAGCCTGAACACCTCCGGTGACTTCTGCGCTAAACGGGGACGTTTATGCGCACACACAATCCAAACTCTCTTCTCCCTTCACAGATGCAGAAATGCACCTGCGATTTTTTGCATCCAACGTTTGACCTCTGCGGAGGTGAAGCGTGAACCTCCCACAAGACGGCATCAAATTGCATCGCGGTAACTTCACCGCTATCGGTCAGCAGATCCAGCCTTATCTGGAGGATGGAAAATGCTTTCGCATGGTGCTTAAACCGTGGCGGGAGAGACGCAGTCTTTCCCAGAATGCACTCAGCCACATGTGGTACAGCGAAATCAGTGAATACCTCATCAGCAGGGGGAAATCGTTCGCTACCGCAGCATGGGTAAAAGATGCTCTCAAACACACATACCTCGGTTATGAAACCAAGGACCTGGTTGATGTCGTAACCGGCGAAATCACTACTATCCAGTCGTTACGCCATACCTCCGATCTTGATACCGGAGAGATGTATGTCTTCCTGAGTAAGGTTGAAGCCTGGGCGATGAGTATTGGCTGCCACCTGACTATTCCGCAGAGCTGCGAGTATCAGCTGCTGCGTGATAAGCAGGAGGCGTAATGGCTACACCGCTTATTCGTGTCATGAACGGACACATCTACAAAGTACCAAATCGTCGTAAGCGTAAACCTGAGCTGAAGCCATCCGAAATACCAACACTGCTCGGATATACCGCCAGCCTGGTTGATAAAAAATGGTTGCGACTGGCAGCAAGGAGGAATCATGGCTGATTTGAGAAAAGCAGCGCGTGGTCGGGAATGCCAGGTAAGAATCCCTGGCGTATGTAATGGCAATTCTGAAACGTCTGTACTGGCACATATCCGGCTGGCTGGATTGTGCGGTACCGGTATCAAACCGCCAGACCTGATTGCCACCATTGCATGTTCTGCCTGTCACGACGAAATCGACCGCCGCACACATTTTGTCGATGCTGAGTATGCAAAAGAATGCGCGCTGGAAGGTATGGCGAGAACGCAGGTTATCTGGCTGAAAGAGGGGGTAATCAAGGAGTGAATACTTACTACATCACACTACCCTGGCCGCCGAGCAATAACCGCTACTACCGCCATAATCGCGGGCGCACGCACATCAGCGCAGAGGGGCAGGTATACCGCGATAACGTCGCCCGAATCATCAAAGGCTCCATGCTGGATATCGGTCTGGCTATGCCAGTGAAAATCCGTATTGAGTGCCACATGCCGGATCGCCGTCGCCGTGACCTGGATAATCTGCAAAAAGCAGCTTTTGACGCACTCACCAAAGCAGGTTTCTGGCTGGATGATGCTCAGGTCGTTGATTATCGCGTTGTGAAAATGCCCGTTACCAAGGGTGGAAAGCTGGAACTGATCATCACCGAACTGGGGGATGAATGATGTGTGAGTCATATATGGCAGAACTCCTTCGCTACCGCTGGGTGCGCCTGCGCTTATATCGTTTCCCGGTTCTGTTTTGACCGATTACCGGATACTGAAGAATTACGCCAAAACACTGGCAGAGACAATTGTATGTAGCCAGAGATAACGATCGGTTGATGCCGTTTTATTGTTTTTTGCTGCCAATTGGCGTGCTGGTGTAAATGGAGAGCGAGAATGAATCTTGAGGCCTTACCAAAATATTACTCCCCAAAATCTCCAAAATTGAGCGATGACGCACCGGCGACAGACTCAGGTGGTTTATCAATTACGGATGTGATGGCTGCGCAGGGGATGGTGCAGTCGAAAGCACCGCTTGGGTTTGCCTTATTCCTGGCAAAAGTTGGTGTTCAGGACCCTCAGTTTGCGATTGAAGGTCTGCTCAATTACGCGATGGCACTGGATAACCCGACATTGAATAAATTGAGTGCAGAAACACGGTTACAGATTATTCCTTACCTCGTGAATTTTGCCTTTGCTGATTATTCCAGGTCTGCGGCAAGTAAGGCTCGCTGTGAGCATTGTGCTGGTACGGGATTTCATAATGTATTGCGCGAAGTGGTGAAACATTCCAGAAGCGGGGAATCCGTTATCAAGGAAGAGTGGGTGAAGGAACTATGTCAGCATTGTCATGGTAAGGGAGAAGTCAGCACAGCGTGCAGAGGGTGTAAGGGTAAAGGTATTGTCCTGGATGAAAAAAGGACCCGGCTTCATGGCACGCCTGTTTATAAGATTTGTGGGCGTTGCAATGGAAACCGGTTTAGCCGTTTACCAACCACACTGGCGCGGCATCATGTCCAGAAACTGGTACCGGACCTGACGGATTATCAGTGGTACAAGGGGTATGCTGATGTTATTGATAAACTGGTTACAAAGTGCTGGCAGGAAGAAGCATATGCAGAAGCACAGTTGAGAAAAGTGACAAGATAAATAATCTTCGCCGAAGATATCGACATGATGCTTGCATTTTTCAAAAAATATGGATAGGATTTTCTCAACGATGGGCTTTGTATGTCCGGTGTTGAGAAAAAGTAGAAAACCCGCTAATGAGCGGGTTTTTGTGTTTTAAATGGGGAGGTGGCTGGATGTCTAAAATAAACATTGCTTCCAAGTGTACAACTATGCGTTAATGGCTGCGTCGGTTTGAAGAACAGACGATATACGAAGTAGTTTACTAAAGCAGTTCTCATTTCAGGTGTTATTCACTTATTCCTTCTTTGAGTCTCTCCAATTAAGTATGAAGTCGTTTCTGTTATACAAATCATTTATGCCGAAAGGCTCAAGTTAAGGAATGTAGAATGTCAAATAAAATGACTGGTTTAGTAAAATGGTTTAACGCTGATAAAGGTTTTGGCTTTATTTCTCCTGTTGATGGTAGTAAAGATGTGTTTGTGCATTTTTCTGCAATTCAGAATGATAATTATCGAACCTTATTTGAAGGCCAAAAGGTTACCTTCTCTGTAGAGAGTGGTGCTAAAGGTCCTGCAGCAGCAAATGTCATTATTACTGATTAAAACTCATAGCTTGTCTGTATACGATAACGAAGAAGGCTGATGCCTGAGTAGAGATGCAGATAGAGTTGTGGGTATTGAATCCCATTTTGTGGTGAAGTGCAGGTTTGCTGCATGAATAGTTTTACAGTAGAAGCTAACTGCTGGCATAGCAATACAAAGTGCGTAAGTGGGTAACTACCACAAAAAGCATCACAATCTCAAACCCGCGCAGGCGGGTTTTTTATTATCTGATTTAAATATATTATTAAAATATAAAAACTCTTTGTAAGTAATCAAAACACTCAGGCAACAGCTTTAAGATTTGTTTGGAATACTTTGTTGCAATGAGGGCAGATCAAAAGGGCACCTTTTTGTACTCTAGAAAAACTGTGTTCTGATTCTTGGGTACAGTTTGGGCAGGAACATTTTACGAGATAATTACGGCGTGATTTTGAGTCTTTACGTTCTGACATAGGCTTTTCCTGTATAAATGGCCGTACACATTACACTAAATAGAAAAATATATCCCGCATTATTATTTAATAGATGGTTTTTCTTTTAAAATATTTAACCACATTATTTTAATTTTCTGTTTTTTGAGCGTCGTTGAGAACAACGTTTGCTGTAAAAACTAACCCGTAGACTCCGATCTTTTCAAACATATTGCACCATCCGTGTACATCGGGGTGAGGATATGAAATCAATGGATAAGTTAACAACAGGTGTCGCCTATGGCACCTCTGCAGGCAGTGCTGGCTACTGGTTTTTACAGTTGCTCGATAAAGTCACGCCATCACAGTGGGCGGCAATAGGTGTGCTGGGTAGTCTGGTATTTGGCCTGCTGACGTACCTGACAAACCTTTATTTCAAGATTAAAGAAGATAAGCGTAAGGCTGCGAGAGGTGAATAATGTCGCCATCATTACGCAAGGCTGTTGCAGCTGCTATTGGTGGTGGGGCTGTTGCCATAGCGTCTGTGCTCATCACTGGTCCGAGTGGTGACGATGGTCTGGAAGGTGTCAGCTACATACCATATAAAGATATCGTTGGCGTATGGACTGTATGTTACGGGCACACCGGAAAAGACATTATGCTCGGTAAAACGTATACCGAAGCAGAATGCAAAGCCCTCCTGAATAAAGACCTTGCCACTGTCGCCAGACAAATTAACCCGTACATCAAAGTCGATATACCGGAAACAACGCGCGGCGCTCTTTACTCGTTCGTCTATAACGTGGGCGCAGGCAATTTCAGAACATCTACTCTTCTTCGCAAAATAAACCAGGGCGATATCAAGGGCGCATGTGACCAGCTACGTCGCTGGACATACGCTGGCGCTAAGCAATGGAAAGGCCTGATGACTCGTCGTGAGATTGAGCGTGAGGTCTGTTTGTGGGGGCAACAATGAGCAGGGTAACCGCGATTATCTCCGTTCTGGTTATCTGCATCATCGTCTGCCTGTCATGGGCTGTTAATCATTACCGTGATAACGCCATCGCCTACAAAGACCAGCGCGATAAAGCCACATCCATCATCGCTGATATGCAGAAGCGTCAACGTGATGTAGCAGAACTCGACGCCAGATACACAAAGGAGCTTGCTGATGCTAACGCGACTATCGAAAGTCTCCGTGCTGATGTTTCTGCTGGGCGTAAGCGCCTGCAAGTCGCCGCCACCTGTGCAAAGTCAACGACCGGAGCCAGCAGCATGGGCGATGGAGAAAGCCCAGGACTTACAGCAGATGCTGAACTCAATTATTACCGTCTCAGAAGTGGAATCGACAGGATAACCGCGCAGGTTAACTACCTGCAGGAGTACATCAGGACGCAATGCCTGAAATAATTTTTTTGCAAATCACAAAGTCAATTTAATGAGCCTCGCGATGCGGGGCTTTTTGCAATAAATGCGTACCGCAACGCATGTTTTTTATACCGAACCTGCCCCTTTGGAATGGGCCTTTGAGGATACCAGTTAGTGCTGGCGAGCCTCGGTGGGCTGGTTTCCTGTGCGGCAAAGGTTCATTTCAAAGAGTAGGTACACGCTATGAAATCATTAACCCTCTTCAATCAACCAATTCGTATCGGTGAAGATGGCATGATCTGCCTCACTGATATGTGGAAAGCCAGTGGTAAAAGTGAATCTGAATCTCCGTACCACTACCTGCGAAACAAGCAGACCAAAGAGTTCTTAGCCGAGCTGGAGAAAAACCACGAATCTGTGGTTTTTACTGAGCGCGGTGTACACGGTGGAACATATGGCGGGAAGTTTGTTGCTTATGATTATGCAGCATGGCTAAACCCCGGATTTAAATATGCAGCCTATAAAGTCCTGGATGACTACTTCACCGGAGAACTTCAGCATCGCAACAGCTTAAGTGCGCAGCTCAATATGAAGTGTCATGAGTTTGATCAGAAAAAAGATATGGCGAGCTTCTGTGGACAAGGGCTGGCGGCATGGCGCTATACGAAGCCAGTGTTGGTCGCTGAGATTAACTCCCTGGCTAACCAGCTGCAGATAACGATCCCCGGGCTTCCGGGATGAGTGATCGTGTCATTGAATGCGCCTCCAGAGCGGGGCGCGACTTCTCAGAGTTCATGAAAGGCGAGAAGGGCATGATGGAAGCATTGGCCTCGGTGGATGAGTTTGGAGAGCAGCTGCGCCTCAACGGCTGTGTCAATCATCACTTTGTTAGCTACATGATGCGGAACTCGATCATGCAGGCATTCATGGACATGGCAAAAGCCGAGAGGAAAGAAGAGCGCCGGCGTAAGCGAGCGGAAGCAAAAGCGAAGTAGCCATTACAAAGCCCATCTACTGGTGGGCTTGATAATGGCTTATACCCTACACGGGATAACTTAACTGATATCCCTTTTAACGGATAAAGGTATTCAAGCCTGACACATCATGCGCTGTATCGTCGCTGTATTCCCGCATTAACCATGACCGTAGCCCGACGGGGAACTCCTTCTGCGCGAGTGTGCGGGAATAATCAAAAACGATGCACACCGGGTTTTTACCGCGTTTATGATTCGCGGGGGTGTCCCTCATGCTCGCCAGTCCTGTGCGGGGGTGGAAGAAACAGGACGTGTATTCAGGTCTGTGCGACCGTGGTCGCACGACTTTGGTCGTTCAGATATTAAATCCCATTGTGAAGTAAACCCGAATGGCTGGCGGGTCCTTTCCGGCAATCCGGCAGACTACGGGGCGGAAGGCGCGCGGATTTTCGCTATTTATGAAAATTTTCCGGTTTAAGGCGTTTCCGTTCTTCTTCGCCGTAACCTAATGTTTTTATTTAAAACACCGCCTGAAAAGAAAGGAAACGACAGGTGCTGAAAACGGGCTTTTTGGCCTCTGTCGTTTCCTTTCTCTGTTTTTGTCTGTGGAATGAACAATGGAAGTCAACAAAAAGCAGCTGGCTGACATTTTCGGCGCGAGTATCCGTACCATTCAGAACTGGCAGGAGCAGGGAATGCCCGTTCTGCGAGGCGGTGGGAAGGGTAATGAGGTGCTTTATGACTCTGCCGCCGTCATAAAATGGTATGCCGAAAGGGATGCTGAAATTGAGAACGAAAAGCTGCGCCGGGAGGTTGAAGAACTGCGGCAGGCCAGCGAGACAGATCTCCAGCCAGGGACTATTGAGTACGAACGCCATCGACTTACGCGTGCGCAGGCCGACGCACAGGAGCTGAAAAATGCCAGAGACTCCGCTGAAGTGGTGGAAACTGCATTCTGTACTTTCGTGCTGTCGCGGATCGCAGGTGAAATTGCCAGTATTCTCGACGGGATCCCCCTGTCGGTGCAGCGGCGTTTTCCGGAACTGGAAAACCGACATGTTGATTTCCTGAAACGGGATATCATCAAAGCCATGAACAAAGCAGCCGCGCTGGATGAACTGATACCGGGGTTGCTGAGTGAATATATCGAACAGTCAGGTTAACAGGCTGCGGCATTTTGTCCGCGCCGGGCTTCGCTCACTGTTCAGGCCGGAGCCACAGACCGCCGTTGAATGGGCGGATGCCAGTTACTATCTCCCGAAAGAATCCGCATACCAGGAAGGGCGCTGGGAAACACTGCCCTTTCAGCGGGCCATCATGAATGCGATGGGCAGCGACTACATCCGCGAGGTGAATGTGGTGAAGTCTGCCCGTGTTGGTTATTCCAAAATGCTGCTGGGTGTTTATGCCTACTTCATAGAGCATAAGCAGCGTAACACCCTTATCTGGTTGCCGACGGATGGCGATGCCGAAAACTTTATGAAAACCCACGTTGAGCCGACCATCCGCGATATTCCGTCGCTGCTGGCGCTGGCTCCGTGGTATGGCAAAAAGCACCGGGATAACACGCTCACCATGAAGCGTTTCACCAATGGTCGTGGCTTCTGGTGTCTGGGCGGTAAAGCGGCAAAAAACTACCGTGAAAAGTCGGTGGATGTGGCGGGTTATGATGAACTTGCTGCCTTTGATGATGATATTGAACAGGAAGGCTCTCCGACGTTCCTGGGTGACAAGCGTATTGAAGGCTCGGTCTGGCCAAAGTCCATCCGTGGCTCCACGCCCAAAGTGAGAGGCACCTGTCAGATTGAGCGTGCAGCCAGTGAATCCCCGCATTTTATGCGTTTTCATGTTGCCTGCCCGCACTGCGGGGAGGAGCAGTACCTTAAATTTGGCGATAAAGAGACGCCGTTTGGCCTCAAATGGACGCCGGATGATCCCTCCAGCGTGTTTTATCTCTGCGAACATAATGCCTGCGTCATCCGCCAGCAGGAGCTGGACTTTACTGATGCCCGTTATATCTGCGAAAAGACCGGGATCTGGACCCGTGATGGCATTCTCTGGTTTTCGTCATCCGGTGAAGAGATTGAGCCGCCGGACAGCGTGACTTTCCACATCTGGACGGCGTACAGCCCGTTCACCACCTGGGTGCAGATTGTCAAAGACTGGATGAAAACGAAAGGGGATACGGGAAAACGTAAAACCTTCGTGAACACCACGCTCGGTGAGACATGGGAAGCGAAAATCGGTGAACGTCCGGATGCTGAAGTGATGGCAGAGCGGAAAGAGCATTATTCAGCGCCCGTTCCTGACCGTGTGGCTTACCTGACTGCCGGTATCGACTCCCAGCTGGATCGCTACGAAATGCGCGTATGGGGATGGGGGCCGGGTGAGGAAAGCTGGCTGATTGACCGGCAGATTATTATGGGCCGCCACGATGATGAACAGACGCTGCTGCGTGTGGATGAGGCCATCAATAAAACCTATACCCGCCGGAATGGTGCAGAAATGTCGGTATCCCGTATCTGCTGGGATACTGGCGGGATTGACCCGACCATTGTGTATGAACGCTCGAAAAAGCATGGGCTGTTCCGGGTGATCCCCATTAAAGGGGCATCCGTCTACGGTAAGCCGGTGGCCAGCATGCCACGTAAGCGAAACAAAAACGGGGTTTACCTTACCGAAATCGGTACGGATACCGCGAAAGAGCAGATTTATAACCGCTTCACACTGACGCCGGAAGGGGATGAACCGCTTCCCGGTGCCGTTCACTTCCCGAATAACCCGGATATTTTTGATCTGACCGAAGCGCAGCAGCTGACTGCTGAAGAGCAGGTCGAAAAATGGGTGGATGGCAGGAAAAAAATACTGTGGGACAGCAAAAAGCGACGCAATGAGGCACTCGACTGCTTCGTTTATGCGCTGGCGGCGCTGCGCATCAGTATTTCCCGCTGGCAACTGGATCTCAGTGCACTGCTGGCGAGCCTGCAGGAAGAGGATAGTGCAGCAACCAACAAGAAAACACTGGCAGATTACGCCCGTGCCTTATCCGGAGAGGATGAATGACGCGACAGGAAGAACTTGCCGCTGCCCGTGCGGCACTGCATGACCTGATGACAGGTAAACGGGTGGCAACAGTACAGAAAGACGGACGAAGGGTGGAGTTTACGGCCACTTCCGTGTCTGACCTGAAAAAATATATTGCAGAGCTGGAAGTGCAGACCGGCATGACACAGCGACGCAGGGGACCTGCAGGATTTTATGTATGAAAACGCCCACCATTCCCACCCTTCTGGGGCCGGACGGCATGACATCGCTGCGCGAATATGCCGGTTATCACGGCGGTGGCAGCGGATTTGGTGGGCAGTTGCGGGCGTGGAACCCACCGAGTGAAAGTGTGGATGCAGCCCTGCTGCCCAACTTTACCCGTGGCAATGCCCGCGCAGACGATCTGGTACGCAATAACGGCTATGCCGCCAACGCCATCCAGTTGCATCAGGATCATATCGTCGGGTCTTTTTTCCGGCTCAGTCATCGCCCAAGCTGGCGCTATCTGGGCATCGGGGAGGAAGAAGCCCGTGCCTTTTCCCGCGAGGTTGAAGCGGCATGGAAAGAGTTTGCCGAGGATGACTGCTGCTGCATTGACGTTGAGCGAAAACGCACGTTTACCATGATGATTCGGGAAGGTGTGGCCATGCACGCCTTTAACGGTGAACTGTTCGTTCAGGCCACCTGGGATACCAGTTCGTCGCGGCTGTTCCGGACACAGTTCCGGATGGTCAGCCCGAAGCGCATCAGCAACCCGAACAATACCGGCGACAGCCGGAACTGCCGTGCCGGTGTGCAGATTAATGACAGCGGTGCGGCGCTGGGATATTACGTCAGCGAGGACGGGTATCCTGGCTGGATGCCGCAGAAATGGACATGGATACCCCGTGAGTTACCCGGCGGGCGCGCCTCGTTCATTCACGTTTTTGAACCCGTGGAGGACGGGCAGACTCGCGGTGCAAATGTGTTTTACAGCGTGATGGAGCAGATGAAGATGCTCGACACGCTGCAGAACACGCAGCTGCAGAGCGCCATTGTGAAGGCGATGTATGCCGCCACCATTGAGAGTGAGCTGGATACGCAGTCAGCGATGGATTTTATTCTGGGCGCGAACAGTCAGGAGCAGCGGGACAAGCTGACGGGCTGGATTGGTGAAATTGCCGCGTATTACGCCGCAGCGCCGGTCCGGCTGGGAGGCGCAAAAGTACCGCACCTGATGCCGGGTGACTCACTGAACCTGCAGACGGCTCAGGACACGGATAACGGCTACTCCGTGTTTGAGCAGTCACTGCTGCGGTATATCGCTGCCGGGCTGGGTGTCTCGTATGAGCAGCTTTCCCGGAATTACGCTCAGATGAGCTACTCCACGGCACGGGCCAGCGCGAACGAGTCGTGGGCGCACTTTATGGGGCGGCGAAAATTCGTCGCATCCCGTCAGGCGAGCCAGATGTTTCTGTGCTGGCTGGAAGAGGCCATCGTTCGCCGCGTGGTGACGTTACCTTCAAAAGCGCGCTTCAGTTTTCAGGAAGCCCGCAGTGCCTGGGGGAACTGTGACTGGATAGGCTCCGGTCGTATGGCCATCGATGGTCTGAAAGAAGTACAGGAAGCGGTGATGCTGATAGAAGCCGGACTGAGCACCTACGAGAAAGAGTGCGCAAAACGCGGCGACGACTATCAGGAAATTTTTGCCCAGCAGGTCCGTGAAACGATGGAGCGCCGCGCGGCTGGTCTTAAACCGCCCGCCTGGGCGGCTGCAGCATTTGAATCCGGGCTGCGACAATCAACAGAGGAGGAGAAGAGTGACAGCAGAGCTGCGTAATCTCCCGCATATTGCCAGCATGGCCTTTAATGAGCCGCTGATGCTTGAACCCGCCTATGCGCGGGTTTTCTTTTGTGCGCTTGCAGGCCAGCTTGGGATCAGCCGCCTGACAGATGCGGTGTCCGGCGACAGCCTGACTGCCCAGGAGGCACCCGCGACGCTGGCATTATCCGGTGATGATGACGGACCACGACAGGCCCGCAGTTATCAGGTCATGAACGGCATCGCCGTGCTGCCGGTGTCCGGCACGCTGGTCAGCCGGACGCGGGCGCTGCAGCCGTACTCGGGGATGACCGGTTACAACGGCATTATTGCCCGTCTGCAACAGGCTGCCAGCGACCCGATGGTGGACGGCATTCTGCTCGATATGGACACGCCAGGCGGAATGGTGGCGGGAGCATTTGACTGCGCTG
The DNA here is from genome assembly GCF_004212225.1 of Escherichia sp. E14V7. Classification (NCBI taxonomy): domain Bacteria; kingdom Pseudomonadati; phylum Pseudomonadota; class Gammaproteobacteria; order Enterobacterales; family Enterobacteriaceae; genus Escherichia; species Escherichia sp. E14V7. Next base: position 14,155 of record NZ_RHJJ01000015.1, on the reverse strand, counting down.
ACATCATCGCCCGTGTGCGTGACATAAAACCGGTATGGGCGCTGGCCAACGATATGAACTGCAGTGCAGGTCAGCTGCTTGCCAGTGCCGCCTCCCGGCGTCTGGTCACGCAGACCGCCCGGACAGGCTCCATCGGCGTCATGATGGCTCACAGTAATTACGGTGCTGCGCTGGAGAAACAGGGTGTGGAAATCACGCTGATTTACAGCGGCAGCCATAAGGTGGATGGCAACCCCTACAGCCATCTTCCGGATGACGTCCGGGAGACACTGCAGTCCCGGATGGATGCAACCCGCCAGATGTTTGCGCAGAAGGTGTCGGCATATACCGGCCTGTCCGTGCAGGCTGTGCTGGATACCGAGGCTGCAGTGTACAGCGGTCAGGAGGCCATTGATGCCGGACTGGCTGATGAACTTGTTAACAGTACCGATGCGATCACCGTCATGCGTGATGCACTGGATGCACGTAAATCCCGTCTCTCAGGAGGGCGAATGACCAAAGAGACTCAATCAACAACTGTTTCAGCCACCGCTTCGCAGGCTGACGTTACTGACGTGGTGCCAGCTACGGAGGGCGAAAACGCCAGCGCGGCGCAGCCGGACGTGAACGCGCAGATCACCGCAGCGGTTGCGGCAGAAAACAGCCGCATTATGGGGATCCTCAACTGTGAGGAGGCTCACGGACGCGAAGAACAGGCACGCGTGCTGGCAGAAACCCCCGGTATGACCGTGGAAACGGCCCGCCGCATTCTGGCCGCAGCACCACAGAGTGCACAGGCGCGCAGTGACACTGCGCTGGATCGTCTGATGCAGGGGGCACCGGCACCGCTGGCTGCAGGTAACCCGGCATCTGATGCCGTTAACGATTTGCTGAACACACCAGTGTAAGGGATGTTTATGACGAGCAAAGAAACCTTTACCCATTACCAGCCGCTGGGCAACAGTGACCCGGCTCATACCGCAACCGCGCCCGGCGGATTGAGTGCGAAAGCGCCTGCAATGACCCCGCTGATGCTGGACACCGCCACCCGTAAGCTGGTTGCGTGGGATGGCACCACCGATGGCGCTGCTGTTGGCATTCTTGCGGTTGCTGCTGACCAGACCAGCACCACGCTGACGTTCTACAAGTCCGGCACGTTCCGTTATGAGGATGTGCTCTGGCCGGAGGCTGCCAGCGACGAGACGAAAAAACGGACCGCGTTTGCCGGAACGGCAATCAGCATCGTTTAACCTTACCCTTCATCACTAAAGGCCGCCTGTGCGGCTTTTTTTACGGGATTTTTTTATGTCGATGTACACAACCGCCCAACTGCTGGCGGCAAATGAGCAGAAATTTAAGTTTGATCCGCTGTTTCTGCGTCTCTTTTTCCGTGAGAGCTATCCCTTCACCACGGAGAAAGTCTATCTCTCACAAATTCCGGGACTGGTAAACATGGCGCTGTACGTTTCGCCGATTGTTTCCGGTGAGGTTATCCGTTCCCGTGGCGGCTCCACCTCTGAATTTACGCCGGGATATGTCAAGCCGAAGCATGAGGTGAATCCGCAGATGACCCTGCGTCGCCTGCCGGATGAAGATCCGCAGAATCTGGCGGACCCGGCTTACCGCCGCCGTCGCATCATCATGCAGAACATGCGTGATGAAGAGCTGGCCATTGCCCAGGTCGAAGAGATGCAGGCAGTTTCTGCCGTGCTTAAGGGCAAATACACCATGACCGGTGAAGCCTTTGATCCGGTTGAGGTGGATATGGGGCGCAGTGCGGCGAACAACATCACACAGTCCGGTGGCACGGAGTGGAGCAAGCGCGACAAGTCCACGTATGACCCGACCGACGATATCGAAGCCTACGCGCTGAACGCCAGCGGTGTGGTGAATATCATCGTGTTTGATCCGAAAGGCTGGGCGCTGTTCCGTTCCTTCAAGGCCGTCAAGGAGAAGCTGGATACCCGTCGCGGCTCTCATTCCGAGCTGGAGACAGCGGTGAAAGACCTGGGCGAAGCGGTGTCCTACAAGGGGATGTATGGCGATATGGCGATCGTCGTGTATTCCGGACAGTACGTGGAAAACGACGTCAAAAAGAACTTCCTGCCGGACAACACGATGGTGCTGGGGAACACTCAGGCACGCGGTCTGCGCACCTATGGCTGCATTCAGGATGCGGACGCACAGCGCGAAGGCATTAACGCCTCTGCCCGCTACCCGAAAAACTGGGTGACCACCGGCGATCCGGCGCGTGAGTTCACCATGATTCAGTCAGCACCACTGATGCTGCTGGCTGACCCTGATGCGTTCGTGTCCGTACAACTGGCGTAATCGTGGCCCTTCGGGGCCATTTTCTCTCTGTGGAGGAGTCCATGACGAAAGATGAACTGATTGCCCGTCTCCGCTTGCTGGGTGAACAACTGAACCGTGATGTCAGCCTGACGGGGACGAAAGAAGAACTGGCGCTCCGTGTGGCAGAGCTGGAAGAGGAGCTTGATGACACGGATGACATTGCCGGTCAGGACACCCCTCTCAGCCAGGAAAATGCGCTGACCGGGCATGAAAATGAGGTGGTATCAGCGCAGCCGGACACCGTGATTCAGGATACGGCTGAACTGGTCACGGTCGTGGCACTGGTGACGCTGCATACCGATGCACTTCACGCCACGCGGGATGAACCTGTGGCATTTGTGCTGCCGGGAACGGCGCTTCGTGTCTCTGCCGGTGTGGCAGCCGAAATGACAGCGCGTAGCCTGGTCAGAATGCAATAGCGGGAGGCGCTGTGGCTGATTTTGATAACCTGTTCGATGCTGCCATTGCCCGCGCCGATGAAACGATACGCGGGTACATGGGAACGTCAGCCACCATTACATCCGGTGAGCAGTCCGGTGCTGTAATACGTGGTGTTTTTGATGACCCTGAAAATATCAGCTATGCCGGACAGGGCGTGCGCGTTGAAGGCTCCAGCCCGTCCCTGTTTGTCCGGACTGATGATGTGCGGCAGCTGCGGCGTGGAGACACGCTGACCATCGGTGAGGAAAACTTCTGGGTAGACCGGGTTTCGCCGGATGATGGCGGAAGCTGTCATCTCTGGCTTGGACGGGGCGTGCCGCCTGCCGTTAACCGTCGCCGCTGAAAGGGGGATGTATGGCCATAAAAGGTCTTGTGCAGGCCGTTGAAAACCTCAGCCGTATAAGCAAAACGGCGGTGCCTGGTGCCGCCGCAATGGCCATTAACCGCGTTGCTTCATCCGCGATATCGCAGTCGGCGTCACAGGTTGCCCGTGAGACAAAGGTACGCCGGAAACTGGTAAAGGAAAGAGCCAGGCTGAAAAGGGCCACGGTCAAAAATCCGCAGGCCAGAATCAAAGTTAACCGGGGGGATTTGCCCGTAATCAAGCTGGGTAATGCGCGGGTTGTCCTGTCCCGCCGCAGGCGTCGTAAAAAGGGGCAGCGTTCATCCCTGAAAGGTGGCGGCAGCGTGCTTGTGGTGGGAAACCGTCGTATTCCCGGCGCGTTTATTCAGCAACTGAAAAATGGCCGGTGGCATGTCATGCAGCGTGTGGCCGGGAAAAACCGTTACCCCATTGATGTGGTGAAAATCCCGATGGCGGTGCCGCTGACCACGGCGTTTAAACAGAATATTGAACGGATACGGCGTGAACGTCTTCCGAAAGAGCTGGGCTATGCGCTGCAGCATCAACTGAGAATGGTAATAAAGCGATGAAACATACTGAACTCCGTGCAGCCGTACTGGATGCACTGGAGAAGCATGACACCGGGGCGACGCTTTTTGATGGTCGCCCCGCCGTTTTTGATGAGGCGGATTTTCCGGCAATTGCCGTTTATCTCACCGGCGCTGAATACACGGGCGAAGAGCTGGACAGCGATACCTGGCAGGCGGAGCTGCATATTGAAGTTTTCCTGCCTGCTCAGGTGCCGGATTCAGAGCTGGATTCGTGGATGGAGTCCCGGATTTATCCGGTGATGAGCGATATCCCGGCACTGTCAGATTTGATCACCAGTATGGTGGCCAGTGGCTATGACTACCGACGCGACGATGATGCGGGCCTGTGGAGTTCAGCCGATCTGACTTATGTCATTACCTATGAAATGTGAGGACGCTATGCCTGTACCAAATCCTACAATGCCGGTGAAAGGGGCCGGAACCACACTGTGGGTTTATAAGGGGAACGGTGACCCTTATGCGAACCCGCTTTCAGACGTTGACTGGTCGCGTCTGGCAAAAGTTAAAGACCTGACGCCCGGCGAACTGACCGCTGAGTCCTATGACGACAGTTATCTCGATGATGAAGATGCGGACTGGACTGCGACCGGGCAGGGGCAGAAATCAGCCGGAGATACCAGCTTCACGCTGGCGTGGATGCCCGGAGAGCAGGGGCAGCAGGCGCTGCTGGCGTGGTTTAATGAAGGTGATACCCGTGCCTATAAAATCCGCTTCCCAAACGGCACGGTCGATGTGTTCCGTGGCTGGGTCAGCAGTATCGGTAAAGCGGTGACGGCGAAGGAAGTGATCACCCGCACGGTGAAGGTCACCAATGTGGGACGCCCGTCGATGGCTGAAGATCGCAGTACGGTGACGGCGGCAACCGGCATGACGGTGACGCCCGCCAGTGCTTCCGTAGTGAAAGGGCAGAGCACCACGCTGACCGTGGCATTCCAGCCGGAAGGTGTAACCGACAAGAGCTTCCGTGCGGTGTCTGCGGATAAAACAAAAGCCACCGTGTCGGTCAGTGGTATGACCATCACCGTGAACGGCGTTGCTGCAGGTAAGGTCAACATTCCGGTCGTATCCGGTAATGGTGAGTTTGCTGCGGTTGCAGAAATCACCGTCACCGCCAGTTAATCCGGAGAGTCAGCGATGTTCCTGAAAACAGAATCATTTGAACATAACGGCGTGACCGTCACGCTTTCTGAACTGTCAGCCCTGCAGCGTATTGAGCATCTCGCCCTGATGAAACAGCAGGCAGAATCCGACAGCAACCGGAAGTTTACTGTGGAAGACGTCATCAGAACCGGTGCTTTTGTGGTGGCGATGTCCCTGTGGCATAACCATCCGAAGAAGACGCAGATGCCCTCCATGAATGAAGCCGTTAAACAGATTGAGCAGGAAGTGCTTACCACCTGGCCCACAGAGGCAATTTCTCATGCTGAAAACGTGGTGTACCGGCTGTCCGGTATGTATGAGTTTGTGGTGAATAATGCCCCTGAACAGACAGAGGACGCCGGGCCTGCAGAGCCTGTTTCTGCGGGAAAGTGTTCGACGGTGAGCTGAGTTTTGCCCTGAAACTGGCGCGTGAGATGGGGCGACCCGACTGGCGCGCCATGCTTGCCGGGATGTCATCCACGGAGTATGCCGACTGGCACCGCTTTTACAGTACCCACTATTTTCATGATGTTCTGCTGGATATGCACTTTTCCGGGCTGACGTACACCGTACTCAGCCTGTTTTTCAGCGATCCGGATATGCATCCGCTGGATTTCAGTCTGCTGAACCGGCGTGAGGCTGACGAAGAGCCTGAAGATGATGTGCTGATGCAGAAAGCGGCAGGGCTTGCCGGAGGCGTCCGCTTTGACCCGGACGGGAATGAAGTGATCCCCGCTTCCCCGGATGTGGCAGACATGGCGGAGGATGACGTAATGCTGATGACAGTATCAGAAGGGATCGCAGGAGGAGTCCGGTATGGCTGAACCGGTAGGCGATCTGGTCGTTGATTTAAGTCTGGATGCGGCAAGATTTGACGAGCAGATGGCCAGAGTCAGGCGTCATTTTTCCGGTACGGAAAGTGATGCGAAAAAAACAGCGGCAGTCGTTGAACAGTCAATGAACCGGCAGGCGCTGGCTGCACAGAAAGCGGGGATTTCCGTCGGGCAGTATAAAGCCGCCATGCGTATGCTGCCTGCGCAGTTCACCGACGTGACCACACAGCTTGCAGGCGGGCAAAGTCCGTGGCTGATCCTGCTGCAACAGGGGGGGCAGGTGAAGGACTCCTTCGGCGGGATGATCCCCATGTTCAGGGGGCTTGCCGGTGCGATCACCCTGCCGATGGTCGGGGCCACCTCGCTGGCGGTGGCTACAGGGGCGCTGGCGTATGCCTGGTATCAGGGCAACTCAACCCTGTCCGATTTCAACAAAACGCTGGTCCTTTCCGGTAATCAGTCGGGTCTGACGGCAGATCGTATGCTGGTCCTGTCCAGAGCCGGGCAGGCGGCAGGGCTGACGTTTAACCAGACCAGCGAGTCACTCAGCGCACTGGTTAAGGCGGGGGTAAGCGGTGAGGCTCAGATTGCGTCCATCAGCCAGAGTGTGGCGCGTTTCTCCTCTGCATCCGGTGTGGAGGTGGACAAGGTCGCTGAAGCCTTCGGGAAGCTGACCACAGACCCGACGTCGGGGCTGACGGCGATGGCACACCAGTTCCATAACGTGACGGCGGAGCAGATTGCGTATGTTGCTCAGTTGCAGCGTTCCGGCGATGAAGCCGGGGCATTGCAGGCGGCGAACGAGGCCGCAACGAAAGGGTTTGATGACCAGACCCGCCGCCTGAAAGAGAACATGGGCACGCTGGAGACCTGGGCAGACAGGACAGCGCGGGCATTCAAATCCATGTGGGATGCGGTGCTGGATATTGGTCGTCCTGATACCGCGCAGGAGATGCTGATTAAGGCAGAGGCTGCGTTTAAGAAAGCAGACGACATCTGGAATCTGCGCAAGGATGATTATTTTGTTAACGATGAAGCGCGGGCGCGTTACTGGGATGATCGTGAAAAGGCCCGTCTTGCGCTTGAAGCCGCCCGAAAGAAGGCTGAGCAGCAGACTCAACAGGACAAAAATGCGCAGCAGCAGAGCGATACCGAAGCGTCACGGCTGAAATATACCGAAGAGGCGCAGAAGGCTTACGAACGTCTGCAGACGCCGCTGGAGAAATATACCGCCCGTCAGGAAGAACTGAATAAGGCACTGAAAGACGGGAAAATCCTGCAGGCAGATTACAACACGCTGATGGCGGCGGCGAAAAAGGACTATGAAGCGACGCTGAAAAAGCCGAAACAGTCCGGCGTGAAGGTGTCTGCGGGCGATCGTCAGGAAGACAGTGCTCATGCTGCCCTGCTGACGCTTCAGGCAGAACTCCGGATGCTGGAGAAGCATGCCGGAGCGAATGAGAAAATCAGCCAGCAGCGCCGGGATTTGTGGAAGGCAGAAAGTCAGTTCGCGGTACTGGAGGAGGCGGCACAACGTCGCCAGCTGTCCGCACAGGAGAAATCCCTGCTGGCGCATAAAGACGAGACGCTGGAGTACAAACGCCAGCTGGCTGTACTTGGCGATAAGGTCACGTATCAGGAGCACCTGAATGCGCTGGCGCAACAGGCGGATAAATTCGCACAGCAGCAACGGGCAAAACGGGCAGCCATTGAGGCGAAAAACCGGGGGCTGACTGACCGGCAGGCAGCGCGGGACGCCACGGAACAGCGTCTGAAGGAACAGTATGGCGATAATTCGCTGGCGCTGAATAACGTCATGTCAGAGCAGAAAAAGACCTGGGCAGCTGAAGACCTGCTTCGCGGGAGCTGGATGGCTGGCCTCAAGTCCGGCTGGAGCGAGTGGAAAGAGAGTGCCACGGACAGTATGTCGCAGGTTAAAAGTACTGCCACGCAGACCTTTGATGGTATTGCGCAGAATATGGCGGCGATGCTGACCGGCAGTGAGCAGAACTGGCGCAGCTTCACCCGTTCCGTGCTGTCCATGATGACAGAAATTCTGCTTAAGCAGGCAATGGTGGGGATTGTCGGGAGTATCGGCAGCGCCATTGGCGGTGCTACCAGTAGTGGCGCATCAGCGTCAGGTGGTACAGCCATTCAGGCAGCTGCGGCGAAATTCCATTTTGCGACCGGAGGATTTACGGGAACCGGTGGCAAATATGAGCCAGCGGGGATTGTTCACCGGGGCGAATTTGTCTTCACGAAGGAGGCAACCAGCCGGATTGGCGTGGGGAATCTCTACCGGCTGATGCGCGGCTATGCCACCGGCGGTTATGTCGGTACACCTGGCAGTCTGGCGGACAGCCGGTCGAAGGCGTCCGGGAAGTTTGAGCAGAATAACCATGTAGTGATTAATAACGACGGCACGAACGGTCAGATAGGTCCGGCTGCTCTGAAGGCGGTGTATGACATGGCCCGCAAGGGTGCCCGTGATGAAATTCAGACACAGATGCGTGATGGTGGCCTGTTCTCCGGAGGTGGACGATGAAAACCTTCCGCTGGAAAGTGAAACCCGGTATGGATGTGGCTTCGGCCCCTTCCGTCAGGAAGGTGCGCTTTGGTGATGGCTATTCCCAGCGAGCGCCTGCCGGGCTGAATGTCGACCTGAAAACGTACAGCGTGACGCTTTCTGTTCCCCGTTGGGAGGCCGCGGCGCTGGAGTCGTTTCTGGCTGAGCACGGGGGCTGGAAGGCCTTTCTGTGGACGCCGCCTTATGGCTACCGGCAGATAAAGGTGACCTGCGCAAAATGGTCGTCGCGGGTCAGTATGTTGCGTGTTGAGTTCAGCGCAGAGTTTGAACAGGTGGTGAACTGATGCAGGATATCCGACAGGAAACACTGAATGAATGCACCCGTGCGGAGCAGTCTGCCAGCGTGGTGCTCTGGGAAATCGATCTGACAGAGGTTGGTGGAGAACGTTATTTTTTCTGTAATGAGCAGAACGAAAAAGGTGAGCCGGTCACCTGGCAGGGGCGGCAGTATCAGGCGTATCCCATTCAGGGGAGTGGTTTCGAACTGAATGGCAAAGGCACCAGTGCGCGCCCCACGCTGACGGTTTCTAACCTGTACGGTATGGCCACCGGGATGGTGGAAGACCTGCAGAGTCTGGTCGGCGGAACGGTGGTCCGGCGCAAGGTTTACGCCCGTTTTCTGGATGCGGTGAACTTCGTCAACGGAAACAGTGACGCCGATCCGGAGCAGGAGGTGATCAGCCGCTGGCGCATCGAGCAGTGCAGCGAACTGAGCGCGGTCAGTGCCTCTTTTGTACTGGCCACGCCGACGGAAACGGACGGCGCTGTTTTTCCGGGACGTATCATGCTGGCCAACACCTGCACCTGGACCTATCGCGGCGATGAGTGCGGTTATCACGGTCCGGCTGTCGCGGATGAATATGACCAGACGACAACCGATATCACGAAGGATAAATGCAGCAAATGCCTGAGTGGCTGTAAGTTTCGCAATAACGTCGGCAACTTTGGCGGCTTCCTTTCCATTAACAAACTTTCGCAGTAATCCCATGACAGAGACAGAATCAGCGATTCTGGCGCACGCCCGACGATGTGCGCCAGCGGAGTCGTGCGGCTTCGTGGTGAGAACGCCGGAGGGGGAAAGATATTTTCCCTGCGTGAATATTTCCGGTGAGCCGGAGGATTATTTCCGGATGGCTCCGGAGGACTGGCTGCAGGCCGAAATACAGGGTGAGATTGTGGCGCTGGTCCACAGCCACCCCGGTGGTCTGTCCTGGCTGAGTGAGGCCGACCGGCGGCTGCAGGTGCAGAGTGATTTGCCGTGGTGGCTGGTCTGCCGGGGGGCGATTCATAAGTTCCGCTGTGTGCCGCATCTCACCGGGCGGCGCTTTGAGCACGGGGTGACGGACTGTTACACGCTGTTCCGGGATGCTTATCATCTGGCTGGGATTGAGATGCCGGATTTTCATCGCGAGGATGACTGGTGGCGTAACGGTCAGAATCTCTATCTGGATAATCTGGAGGCCACAGGGCTGTATCAGGTTCCGTTGTCATCAGCACAACCGGGCGATGTGCTGCTGTGCTGTTTTGGTTCATCGGTGCCGAATCATGCCGCCATTTACTGCGGCGACGGCGAGCTGCTGCACCATATTCCTGAACAACTGAGCAAACGAGAGAGGTATACCGACAAATGGCAGCGACGCACACACTCCCTCTGGCGTCACCGGGCATGGCACGCATCTGCCTTTACGGGGATTTACAACGATTTGGCCGCCGCATCGACCTTCGTGTGAAAACGGGGGCCGAAGCCATCCGGGCGCTGGCCACACAGCTCCCTGCGTTTCGTCAGAAACTGAGCGACGGCTGGTATCAGGTACGTATTGCCGGGCAGGATGTCAGCACGTCCGGATTAACGGCGCAGTTACATGAGGCTCTGCCTGACGGCGCTGTGATTCATATCATTCCCAGAGTCGCCGGGGCCAAGTCAGGTGGCGTATTCCAGATTGTCCTGGGGGCAGCCGCCATTGCCGGATCATTCTTTACCGCCGGAGCCACCCTTGCAGCATGGGGGGCAGCCATTGGGGCCGGTGGTATGACCGGCATTCTGTTTTCTCTCGGTGCCAGTATGGTGCTCGGCGGTGTGGCTCAGATGCTGGCACCGAAAGCCAGAACTCCCCGCACACAGACAACGGATAACGGTAAGCAGAACACCTATTTCTCCTCACTGGATAACATGGTTGCCCAGGGGAATGTTCTGCCCGTTCTGTACGGTGAAATGCGCGTGGGGTCACGCGTGGTATCTCAGGAGATCTGCACGGCAGACGAAGGGGACGGTGGTCAGGTTGTGGTGATTGGTCGCTGATGCAAAATGTTTTATGTGAAACCGCCTCCGGGCGGTTTTGTCGTTTATGGAGCATGACGAATGGGTAAAGGAAGCAGTAAGGGGCATACCCCGCGCGAAGCGAAGGACAACCTGAAATCCACGCAGCTGCTGAGTGTGATCGATGCCATCAGCGAAGGGCCGATTGAAGGTCCGGTGGATGGATTAAAAAGCGTGCTGCTGAACAGTACGCCGGTGCTGGACAGTGAGGGGAATACCAATATCTCCGGTGTCACAGTGGTGTTCCGGGCAGGTGAGCAGGAGCAGACACCGCCGGAGGGTTTTGAATCCTCCGGATCCGAGACGGTGCTGGGTACGGAAGTGAAATATGACACGCCGATCACCCGGACCATCACGTCTGCAAACATCGACCGTCTGCGCTTTACCTTCGGTGTGCAGGCACTGGTGGAAACCACCTCAAAGGGGGACCGGAATCCGTCGGAAGTCCGCCTGCTGGTTCAGATACAACGTAACGGTGGCTGGGTGACGGAAAAAGACATCACCATTAAGGGAAAAACCACCTCACAGTATCTGGCCTCGGTGGTGGTGGGTAACCTGCCGCCGCGCCCGTTCAGTATCCGGATGCGCAGGATGACGCCGGACAGCACTACAGACCAGCTGCAGAACAAAACGCTCTGGTCGTCATACACCGAAATCATCGATGTGAAACAGTGCTACCCGAACACGGCACTGGTCGGCGTACAGGTGGACTCGGAGCAGTTCGGCAGCCAGCAGGTGAGTCGTAATTATCATCTTCGCGGGCGCATTCTGCAGGTGCCGTCGAACTATAATCCGCAGACGCGACAATACAGCGGTATCTGGGACGGAACGTTAAAACCAGCATACAGCAACAACATGGCCTGGTGTCTGTGGGATATGCTGACCCATCCGCGCTACGGCATGGGGAAACGTCTTGGTGCGGCGGATGTGGACAAATGGGCGCTGTATGTCATCGGACAGTATTGCGACCAGTCGGTGCCGGATGGTTTTGGTGGCACGGAGCCGCGCATCACCTGTAACGCTTACCTGACCACACAGCGTAAGGCGTGGGATGTTCTCAGTGATTTCTGCTCGGCGATGCGCTGTATGCCGGTATGGAACGGGCAGACGCTGACGTTCGTGCAGGACCGACCGTCAGATAAGGTGTGGACCTATAACCGCAGTAATGTGGTGATGCCGGATGATGGCGCGCCGTTCCGGTACAGCTTCAGCGCCCTGAAGGACCGCCATAATGCCGTTGAGGTGAACTGGATTGACCCGAATAACGGCTGGGAGACGGCGACAGAGCTTGTGGAGGACACGCAGGCCATTGCCCGTTACGGTCGTAACGTCACGAAGATGGATGCCTTTGGCTGTACCAGCCGGGGGCAGGCGCACCGCGCCGGGCTATGGCTGATTAAAACGGAACTGCTGGAAACGCAGACTGTGGACTTCAGCGTGGGTGCCGAAGGGCTTCGCCATGTACCGGGCGATGTCATTGAAATCTGTGATGATGACTATGCGGGGATCAGCATCGGCGGGCGCGTGCTGGCGGTGAACAGCCAGACGCGGACACTGACGCTCGACCGTGAAATCACGCTGCCATCCTCCGGCACCACGCTGATAAGCCTGGTTGACGGACAGGGGAATCCGGTCAGCGTGGAGGTCCAGTCCGTCACCGACGGTGTGAAGGTGAAAGTGAGCCGTGTTCCTGACGGCGTTGCTGAATACAGCGTGTGGGGGCTGAAGTTGCCGACGCTGCGCCAGCGCCTGTTCCGCTGTGTGAGTATCCGTGAGAACGATGACGGCACGTATGCCATCACCGCCGTGCAGCATGTACCGGAGAAAGAAGCCATCGTGGATAACGGGGCGCACTTTGACGGCGACCAGAGCGGCACGGTGAATGGTGTCACGCCGCCAGCGGTGCAGCACCTGACTGCAGAAGTCACCGCAGACAGCGGGGAACATCAGGTGCTGGCGCGCTGGGACACGCCGAAGGTGGTGAAGGGCGTGAGCTTCCTGCTTCGCCTGACTGTGGCTGCGGATGATGGCAGTGAACGGCTGGTCAGCACGGCCCGGACGACGGAAACCACATACCGCTTCAGGCAACTGGCGCTGGGAAACTACAGGCTGACAGTCCGGGCGGTAAATGCGTGGGGACAGCAGGGCGATCCGGCGTCGGTATCGTTCCGGATTGCCGCACCGGCAGCGCCGTCGCGGATTGAGCTGACGCCGGGCTATTTTCAGATAACCGCCACGCCCCATCTTGCCGTTTATGATCCGACGGTACAGTTTGAGTTCTGGTTCTCGGAAAAGCGGATTGCGGATATCAGGCAGGTTGAAACTACAGCCCGCTATCTTGGCACGGCGCTGTACTGGATAGCTGCCAGTATCAATATTAAGCCGGGCCATGATTATTATTTTTATATCCGCAGTGTGAATACTGTTGGCAAATCGGCATTCGTGGAGGCTGTCGGTCGGGCGAGCGATGATGCGGAAGGTTACCTGGATTTTTTCAAAGGCCAGATAACCGAATCCCATCTCGGCAAGGAGCTGCTGGAAAAAGTCGAGCTGACGGAGGATAACGCCAGCAAACTGGAGGAGTTTTCGAAAGAGTGGAAAGACGCCAACGATAAATGGAATGCCATGTGGGGCGTCAAAATTGAGCAGACCAAAGACGGCAGGCATTATGTCGCGGGGCTTGGCCTCAGTATGGAGGACACGCCGGAAGGTAAACTGAGCCAGTTCCTGGTTGCCGCTAACCGTATCGCGTTTATTGACCCGGCAAACGGGAATGAAACTCCGATGTTTGTGGCGCAGGGCAACCAGATATTCATGAACGAAGTGTTCCTGAAGTATCTGACGGCTCCCACCATTACCAGCGGTGGCAATCCGCCGGTATTTTCCCTGACACCGGACGGGCGGCTGACGGCGAAAAATGCCGATATCAGCGGTAACGTGAATGCGAACTCCGGGACGCTCAACAACGTCACGATAAATGAGAACTGTACGATTAAGGGAATGCTCGAGGCTACTCAGGTCAGAGGTGACTTCGTTAAAGCTGTATCTAAGCCATTCCCGAAAAAAACTGGCTCGTGGGGCGATACGGAAACACCAGGCGGGACGGTTACAGTCACCATTTACGATGATCATAACTTTGACCGCCAAATCATTATTCCGCCCATTATTTTTAATGGTGTGGCGTATGACGATCCGGGGAGCGGTAATAACCCGGGTGGTACGCGATACACGGGTTATGGTTTTGAAGTTCGCAAAAACGGCGTATTAATCGCAACCAGAGAAACTAAAGGAGCCATTCCCGGTAGTTACAGTGCGGTTATTGATATGCCGAGTGGTGGTGGTAGCGTCACTCTGGAGTTTAAGATTTTCCAGAAAGGCAATCAGGGCGCAGGTAACATCACAGACTGTACAGTGATTGTGACCAAAAAAGCTGCTTCCGGTATCAGTATCCGTTGAAATATTTATAACCCCAATACGGGCGCCAGAAATGGCGCCTTTTTTATTTGTGGAGTGAGTATGGCAGTACAGATTTCAGGTGTGCTGAAAGATGGT